>JAHFTP010000213.1 GCA_023265495.1 Chlamydiota bacterium | reverse complement strand
TTTGGTAAAATAGCTTTTAACGGAAATCAAATCTTTTCAGATGCAGAAGTGGAATCTCAGTTCGTAGCAAGACCTGGAGACATTTATTCTCCAGACAGGCTCAGAATGACATCGCAAAATATTAAAGATCTCTGTGGACGCAAGGGTTACATTGAGGCAAATGTTCAATACGAAACAAAGCTCGTATCAAGCGAACCTACTTACAACGTGGAATTCTGGATTTCAGAGGGAGAACAATATAAAATTGGTCTGGTGCACGTGATCGGCAACAACCAAACACAAACTCATGTTATCTTACGAGAGTCCCTACTTGTTCCTGGAGAAACATTTGATTCTGCTAAAATCAAAGTAACACAACAAAAACTAGAAAACATTGGTTACTTCAAAAGCGTAAACGTATACGCAGTTCGAACTCAAGATGATGTTCTTCTTGGAGAAAACTATCGAGATGTCTACATTGAAGTAGATGAGACAACCACCGGAAATGTCAGCCTTTTCTTTGGCTTTAGTTCCGCTGATTCTATTTTTGGAGGACTTGATCTTGTTGAATCCAACTTTAACTATGCAGGTATCCCCTACATTTTTAAAGATGGTCTTTCCGCTGTTAGGGGGGGAGGAGAATTTTTAAGAGCAAGAGCAAGTTTTGGTTCAAAGCAAAAATCTTATACTCTATCTTGGATGACTCCTTACTATAGAGATTCTTTATGGAGAGTGGGCGCAGATACGACCTATTCTACTAGTGATTTGCAATCAAGCGACTACAGCAATAGCACAATAGCTAGTTCCGTTTTTGCCTCTTATCCTTTGAACTCGCTTTGGACTCTTGGAACCAAGTACAGAATCAAAAATGCCAATAACCACGTTGAGCCTGGTGTAGATAGCGAATCAGAGCAGGTTCAGGCAAGTAGAAGCGGCCTTCTTTCCGCTGTGAGCACTTCTCTTACCTTTGACTCAACAGATAGCGCGATGAGACCTCGTAGAGGATTTCGCTCTTATATGGAAGGGGAATTTGCTGGAATTGGTGGGGACATGGCTTTCTTTCGCCTAGGATATATCAACTCCTTTTACACTCCACTTTGGCGTTATGGAGTGATGAAATATCGATTTGACCTTCGTTTTCTAAATCCAATTCTGAAAACGCACAACCCGGCGCACATCTTTATGAGTGAGCGATTTTTCCTTGGCGGTGAAAACTCTGTCCGCGGTTATAGAGCCTTTAACCTCGGCAATTATTTCAATAATACAACTGATCCTCAAGGAGGAATTTCTTCTGCTCTGGCCTCCATAGAATATTTACAAGAAGTAGTAAAAATGCTTGATCTCTTTGTTTTTGCAGATGCAGGTAACGTCTCCATGCAAAGATTTCACGTCCCAAGGCTTCGTCTTTCTTATGGAATCGGAGCTAGAATTGACTTACTAAATCGCATACCTATGACTATAGGATGGGGAATTCCCGTAAATCCGCACAAGGAGCACCAAGTAGATAACTTCTTCTTCTCCATGGGCGGCCAATTTTAACATAAGGAACTTTACAATGATGAAAAAACACCTGAAAAAAATTTTATTCCTCTGCTGCCTATCTACTGGCAGTCTATTTGCTGCTGATTTTGGCACTGTGAATTTTGCTAACTGCATATCTAACTCTAAAGTAGGAAAACACGAACAAACAACTTTTGAAGGTCTTAAAAAACAACTAGGCGGACATCTTGAGTCTATAGAGAAAGAGCTCAACGAGCTTTCTGGAAAGCTCAATGACTCAGAATATATGGATGGTCTTTCTCCTGAAGCTGAAATGGAACTTAGAACAAAAATGAGTACTTTAAACGATGAAATGATGCGTTATCAAAATCAGTACTATCAAGTTCTAAATCAAAGCCAAATGAAGATCATGCAACAAATTGGAGCTCTCGTATCTACAGCTTCTGAAACTGTTGCTAAAGATCAAAAATTGGATGTTGTCTTACGAGAAGAAGCTTGCTTCTATTTCAATTCAGCTCTTGACATCACAAACAAAGTTGTAGAAGTAATGGATAAAAACTATGAGCAAGAACTAAAAAAATTAGCTGCACAACAACCCGCTAAAGCAGAGTAAACTAAAAAATGGACAAACGATTAGCTAAAAAATATACACTTCAAGATCTAGCCTCTCTTACGGGGTCTACCTTAGTAGGAAATCCTGACCACATCATTATGGGTGTGGAATCCTTAGAGTCCGCTTCCCCTGAAGATGTGTCTTTTTTAGCTAATCCCCGTTATAAAGAAGCTATGGCTCGCTCTTTAGCTGGCGCTGTTTTCATTACCCCTTCTGAAGAAAGATCTGACGGAAAAAATTATCTACTCACAGAGAACCCCTCTCTAGCTTTTCAGCAAGTAGCTTCCTTATTTTTAGATAGCCCTTATAATCAAACAGGATTTTTAGCTATTCATGAAACTGCTGTTATTCATCCGTCTGCCATCTTAGGAAAAGATGTTCAAATTGGTCCTTACGTAACGATAGATCAAGGCGTAGAGATCGGCGATCATACACAAATCCTTTCTCATGTTTCTATTGGCCCTGGAACCTTAATTGGAAGCCATTGCATGATCTACCCCCATGTTACAATCAGAGAAAAATCTCTGATTGGAAACCGCGTAGTCATCCAACCGGGAGCTGTCATTGGATCTTGCGGATTTGGGTTTTCTACAGATGCTAGAGGAGTCCATTCAAAACTTGCTCAACTAGGGATTGTAGAAATCGAGGATGATGTCGAGATTGGCGCTAACACAACAATTGATAGAGCTAGATTTAAAAAAACAGTGATCTGCCAAGGAACCAAGATCGACAACCTTGTGCAAATTGGACATAACGTCCAGATAGGTCCTCACAACATTATTATCTCTCAGACAGGTATTTCTGGCTCTGCTAAAACAGGAAGACATGTCGTGATTGGAGGCCAATGTGGCATTGCTGGACATCTAGAGATTGCAGACGGCACCATGATCGCAGCCAAAAGCGGAGTGAGTAAAACCATGGACAAACCAGGAAAATATGCCGGAGTCCCTGTTCTACCTCTTGCTGAGTACAACAAGCAACAAGTTTACCTTCGAAAAATTGCTAAATACGTACAAAGGATCGAGGCTCTGGAGAAGAAACAGTAAGTTACTTACAGACCAAATACAGTTTTTTTTAAGT
>JAHFTP010000047.1 GCA_023265495.1 Chlamydiota bacterium | reverse complement strand
TGATGGATCTACTTCTTGTTCTACTCATAGTGTCAATAGAGCGTTAGATATATTTATACCACAACTTCTTCAATGCCATGCCCAATATATTAACCAATAATACATGCTATCCAAAAAAATTGTCAAGTGAGATCAGGCTAAATTGCGGATATAAGATTGTAGAAAGGCGTGATGACTGCGATGATTAAGAACCCTACGCCTACTGCCAAAATAACCATGATCACAGGCTCAAATAAGGTGGTGAGTACCTTTATTGTCTCCTCAACATTACTTTCAAAATACTCGGAGGATCTCAGAAGTGAATCATAGAGCTTACCTGTCTGCTCACCGATTTTAACCATCTCTACGACCATGGGAGGGAAGAGGGGACTGGCTGACATCGCGTCACCTATAGATATACCTTTTTCCACCTTCTTTGCTACCAAAACGATTGCCTCTTTATAGAGCACATTCCCAACAACTTCTGAACTCCGAAGCAGTGAGGCGACGACCATAGAGCCAGAATTTACTAATAAACCTAAAGTTCTGGTAAACTCTGCCATCATATTTTCCCTCAGCAACCTACCTAAAACAGGAATTTTCAGAATATACGTGTCTACAAATTTTCTGCCCGTTGGCTTTCTGTACCAGTTGCGGGCATAGACAGCGCCCCCAACCATAGCTGCCAAAAGAACATACCAAAAATTAACAAAGAACTGAGAGAGAGAAATTATTATGAGCGTCGGTAAAGGCAGGGCAGTCTCCACGTTACCATAGAGAATGTTCAATTGCGGTACGACAACTACCATCATAACGATGACCACAACAATCATCATAGATATAACGATCGCAGGATAGATCAACGCACCTCTTACTTTCTTTTGAAGATTCTGCTGTTTCTCAAGATTGTCTGCCAAGCGAACAATAATTTTATCAAACAAACCTGAACCTTCTGCTGTGCGAATGAGGGAAACATAAATAGGGGAGAAGATGTTGGGATATTTTTCTATCGCAAGTGAAAATGTTTTTCCATCCTCCAGATCCGTTATTATATCGCTAATGATATTTGACATAGCCTTGTTGGGGATTTGATTTTTCAGTATGACAAGTGCCTGGATAAGCGTCAGTCCTGCAGAAAGCATTGAGGCAAGTTGCCTCGTAAAAAAAACAAGATCAGAAGTCGATGTTTTTCTAAAAAAGGATAATATCTTCTTGAATCCGGTTTCAGTAGCAGGAGCAATCTTAATAGGAACGAGCTTATGCTTCCTCAAATAGGTTGCTACCTCTTTGGGATCTTTCGCATCAATAATCCCGCTGACATTCTTTCCATCTTGAGTTACCGCACGATAATAAAGCTTCATACATTAGAATTAAAATTCGAATATCGAAATACGAAACTCGAAACAAAACAACTTAAAGGTTAAAAGTTAAAAGTTAAGGTACTTTTATTTTATAATTATCTATAAATTCTTCCTTAATTTTGAACTTTGCACTTTGCATTATATTTCTCCGCCCTATCCCACCAATCTTAGGAGTTCGTCTTCTCTCAGCGCATAGCTCATCGCATCATCCAGACTCACAATACCATCACGCACAAGCTGAGCAAGAGACTCATCAATTGTTATCATACCCATGTCTTTTGAGGTCTGGATCACAGAGTCAATAAGGTGAGTTTTGCCATCACGTATATTGCTGGCAACAGCGGGCGTTCCGATGAGCACCTCAACGGCAGGAATACGGCCGCCGCCAATTTTTGGCAATAATCTCTGAGAAACAATGCCCCGCAAAGTGGAGGCTAACTGCATTCTGATTTGTAATTTTTGATCGGCTCCAAAAGAATCGACAATTCTGTCAATGCTTTGTGCAGCGGAATTTGTGTGAAGTGTGGAAAAAACAAGATGGCCTGTCTCAGCCAGAGTAATTGCAGCCTGCATGGTCTCAGGATCTCTCATTTCTCCTATAAGTACCACGTCAGGATCTTCACGAAGAGCAGCTCTCAGAGCCATAGGCCAGGAGTGAGTATCCATACCCATTTCTCTCTGAGAAATAATACTTGTTCCTTTGGGATATATGTACTCAATAGGATCTTCTATCGTCAGTATATGCACCAATCTATTGAGATTAATTTCATTGATAATTGCAGCTAAAGTGCTTGATTTTCCATGACCTGATGGGCCTGTCACAAGGACAAAGCCCTGCTTATGTTTTGAAAAATCACCGCAAATTTTTGGCAAGCTAAGCTCTTCAATAGTACGTACCCTTGGTGCTAAGAAACGTATAGCAACCGATATCGTTCCGCGCTGAAAATAAACATTGATACGGAATCTCCCCACAGCCTGATCCGATTGACCATTAAAGCTATATGAAAAATCAAACTCCTTGTTGGTCATGAAGACATCTTTCTGCTCGGGACTCAAAAGAGAAAACGTCATTGCTTCAATAAGATCCTTTGTGAGTGCAGGATAAATAGTAAGAGCTGAGAGAGATCCATCAACCCTAATAGTAGGTGGAATACCGACCATCAGGTGAAGGTCGGACCCTTTACTTTTAATTAATAACAATAGTAATTCCCGAATATCCATAGTTTGACGATTAGTGACTAGTGATTAGTCTAACCACTAAAACCTAACCACTAACCACTCTCTACTCTTGTGCTACGCGCAGAACCTCTTCCACAGTTGTCAGTCCTTGTAATGCCTTCAAATAACCGTCCTGCCTGATCGTAATCATCCCTTCACTCATTGCCTCTTTTGCTATGGCGATTTCATCCAGCTTCTCCAAAATAAGCTGGGCAATTTTCTGAGAGATAGGTAGCACTTCATAAATCCCTATTCTTCCAATATATCCCAAATCACCACAGTCAGTACATCCCTTACCCCTATAAAGCCTGATGTCTTTGTTCGTAGGAAAAAGCGGGCCCAACACATGTCGCATCTCTTCAATAAGTTGCTCCGGAGGGATAAAGGACTCTTTGCAATGCGCGCAAATTTTTCTGACAATACGCTGTCCGACGATTGCATTCACCGTCGATGCCAGAAGAAAGTTTTCCGCTCCCAAATCAACAAGCCTAGGCAAGGCACCGGCAGCACTTGAGGTATGTAGCGTAGAGAAAACAAGATGCCCTGTCAAAGCAGCTTGAATGGCAAGCTCTGTCGTCTCCTTATCACGAATCTCACCGACCAAAATTATGTTCGGGTCTTGCCGCAAAAAAGAGCGGAGTCCAGAGGCAAAAGTAAGCCCTACAGCAGCATTCACCTGAACCTGATTTATTCCTGAAATCTCATACTCAACAGGGTCTTCCAAAGAAGCGATGTTAACCCTAGCAGTATTTAACCGGGAAAGAATAGAGTAGAGCGTCGTCGTTTTTCCGCTACCTGTCGGGCCACAGACTAATATGACCCCATGGGGCCTGAGAATCGCCATCTCCAGACTTTTGAGCGAAGTACCACCCAAACCCAATTCAGCCATAGTCGGCAAACCACCATTTTTGGGAAGAAGTCTCATAACTATTTTTTCTCCTTTTACCGTTGGGAGAACAGATACACGAATATCTACTTCGTTTTTGTCTAATTTGAAATTAAAACGACCATCTTGGGGCATTCTATGCTCATCGATCTTTAGCTCTGCAAGAATTTTAATACGCGAGACAACTGATTCCTGCACATTCCTCGGAAGGCTCAATTTATCATATAAAATCCCGTCAATTCTATAGCGCACCCTAATCCTATCCTCAAAAGGCTCGATATGTACATCTGAAGATCTACTGTTAACAGCATATTCAAGAATCGTAGAAACTATTTTTGCTATAGGAGCATCCGTAATAATCTGGGCAATCTGCTTACTATCGACTGTGCGTTTCTGCGAATATTCTTCCGTCTCTTTAATTGCAGCCCCAACCTCACCAACTAACTCCTCTTTGTATTGCTGATCAATTGCCTTTAATACGTCAGTTGGAGAAGCTGCAAATGACCTAATGTTGAGACCTGTCTTCTGCCTCACAAAAGCCAGAGCATCAAGATCAATTGGGTTTGCCATAGCGACAGAAAGCGTTTGGGTCTGCTCATCGTACAAAAAGGGTATCAGGAGAAAGCGCTCTACAACAGCTTTGGCAAGGAAACTGACGGCTTGTGGAGAAAAGGAGATTGTAGAAAGCGAAATATAAGGAACACCAAGGATCTTTGCAGCAGCCTCGGAGACTTTTTCCTCAGATACTACGTTCATCGACTTGAGTATGACTGTTGGAGATTGTCCTAAGGTGGCACTCTTTACCTTTATATCCTCGTATTGTTCTTTTGTAAGCAAATTCTCCTCGAGAAGCACATCGATCACTGACTTTTCATCCGAATCGCTATCTACATGCGCAGGATTCGCTGGAGCTTGAGCAGGCGCCTTTACACCATTACTGTGAACTGGTTGTTGTATTGGTTGTTGAGCTGGCTGTACAGTATCGGGCATTACCTTAATAGTATGTAATACCGAAGGCTAAGTCAACATTTTCAAGTAAGCTTTAGGATCAACAATCTATTCATTAGATCTGACAGCAAGGCTAAGCTATAAGACAAAAGAAGTATTTTGTGCTAGAATAGCCGCAATCAACTACTATGGCAAAAAATGAACAACGGACACACATCGGAGTAAGTCAAAAAGAGCCAATCGGTTCAATAAGAGAAACTGCACAAAATCCCGACCAATACACGATCATGCTTCCCGGAGCATTAAAAGACGGTTTCCGTAATTTGACACCAAGCGAGACCCGGGTAGTCAGGCTGAGCTTTATCCTCATGCATAGAGAGACGTTTTCCATAGAGATAACAAATCTGGATACAATAGCATCTAACCTAGGTATTCCGAAGGAAGTAGCATATCAAACAAGAGAGCGGGGACTTAAAAAGCTTACGAGCAATGCAAGAATCTCGGCTCTCGCCATACTCTACTCCATGGATGAAGGACTTCAGGAGG
This sequence comes from Chlamydiota bacterium, assembly GCA_023265495.1. GTDB lineage: Bacteria > Chlamydiota > Chlamydiia > Chlamydiales > Rhabdochlamydiaceae > JAHFTP01. The sequence goes on along the minus strand of JAHFTP010000047.1, from coordinate 5,422 downwards.
CGTATGATAAAGACGAACTCAAACCCGCAGTGAGCTTACTTAGATATGTGCAAAAAGCCAATGGAGACAGCCCCATCCCCAGCGGCGTAAAAATAGAAACCTTTAAGTTCCTACAAGCAGCTAAAGCCTCGGGAAGCTTTGAGAAGATTGACGAGGACTGGCAAGAGGTGATCAATACATACTACAGTACTGATGTCGGGATCGATGACCTTGTCAGGGATTTCGGCAAAGGCTCTAACAAAACACTGCGCAAACACATTGTGCTTAAGCTTGGCGATCTTTGGGACAATCTTCCTCCATACCTACAAGAAATGTGTCCCAAAGGTGAAGCAGTTTGTTTAAAAACTAAAGCAGGCCGAAGGCACACTCCTGAAACGCTTGCAAAAATGAGCAAGGTACAAAAAGGCAAAATCATCACACCCGAAGCGCGAAGAAAGCTAAGCATTGCCAAAACAGGCTTTTCTCATAGCCTTGCAACAAAACTGGAGATGAGTAGGACCCGTACAGGAAAAAGTAAATCGCCTGAAACCCGAGCTAGAATAGCAGAGGGCCAGCGTAGAAGAATTAGAGAAAGGCAACAGGCAAAAGAAAATAATTCGGTAATACAATGTATCCAAATCTATCCTGAAGCTACAACAGAATAGCAAGAATATAACAAACAAGAACAAATGAGGCTAAAGTATGATAGAATGGGCACCTATGGAAAAACTCAGAGCTATTGACCCACAAGGGTCACAAAAGACAAAAATTCCGCTCAAAACCACCGGGGGACGGGAAGTAAATCCAATAGTATTAAGACTCTCACAAGAGGGGGGGATTAATCTCCAAAGCGATCTTACCTCCGACGAAGAACAGGTCGAAAAGGACGCTTCAGAAATTACAGAAGACGACACAGAAGGCCTTGATGGACTGGGGGTATATTTTAAAAAAATCAGAAAGTTCCCTGTTCTTACTGCAGAACAGGAAGTCATCGCTTTTGAAGCATATGGCCGAGAACGAGAAGCTGAGAAGCGGGCAGAGAAAGCACTGCTTGAAAAATTAACCCCTCAGGAAAGAGAATTAGCAACACTACGACTATATGTCGATATGAGTGGCAAGAAAAAATCTCAGAAAGACATAGCAAAAAAGTTAAAGATGAGCCCTGAAGCCGCAGAGATGCTTGAAGAGGAAGTTGTCCGCAAATTACAGAAAGACAAGGAGCAAAAGCTCTCTTTAGAAGGAATTTTTGAGACAGAGAAAAAAAGAGCCCGCGAAAAGGTAGAAGCGCTGAAGGAACTAAGGACAGACCCAAAATTCGCAGAATCATTGGACGCTATCAGACTGAGCGACTCTGTGCATGACCTGATAACTAATTGTAATCTCCGTTTTGTCATAGCTATTGCGAAACGATATCCCAAGATGGAGCTTGATGACAGAATACAAGAGGGCTGGACAGGACTGAAAAGAGCCGTAGAGAAGTTTGACCTAGAAAAAGGATATAAATTTTCTACATACGCAATACGATGGATAAGACATTCCATAACCAGAGCTATAGACCAATCAGATAGAATGATCCGACTACCTGTGCAGACTGAAGAACTTATCAGTAAAGGCTCAAGACTCGTAAGAGAATTTGAGCAAGAGCACGCAAAAAACCCAAATGAAAAAGAGTTGGCAAAGCTACTAAGAGGAGAAGGCAAAGATAGCGGCCTATCCGAAGAAAAGGCAAAAGAGGTAGCTCGGCTAATACTGTCGGAGAACCTGGACCCAACTTCTACCAATACAACCGTGGGTGACTTCGACTCAGGAGAACTGGGGGATTTTATTCCTGACCCAAATGCAGACACAGCTACTGAAGCAATAGGGGGTACAAGCTATATAATAGATACAATGAGAGCAGCCCTTAGCGACCAGGAAAGTGATATTCTCCAAAAGCGGGTTCTCGAGGACATGTCACTTGCTATGATAGGAGAAATCTATGGCTTAAGTATGCAGAGAATCAAGCAGATTGAAGATCGCGCAAAAAAAAAGCTCAGGCAAAATACTGCGCTGCAGACGGCAAGAGGCTTACGCAGCGATAAAGACGAGGAAACCGGCTCCCCAACAGCCAAACCAAGAAACAACACCAGACTAACACAAGTATTCCCCGCTTCCTAACCAGAAGTGTGTAAATTTCTAGTTATAAATTTATGACCAGTTTTATCATCGTCGCCAAAGATAAAGACAAAAGACTTGCATACGCCCGCGATTACTGCACGAAACTAAGTATCGACCCCTTTGATATTACCCTCATTGAGAGAGACATAGAGACTAAGGGTGCTCACAGTATTGGCATAGAAGATGTCAAGAATATGCAGAAAAAAATATTTCTCAAACCTTTCAAAAGTAAGACGAAAGCAATCGTCATAGAAGAAAGTCACTTACTCACCAATGAAGCACAGAATGCATTACTCAAAGTCCTTGAGGAGCCACCTATGCATACCATCCTACTTCTGACAGCCGATACAAAAGAAGCGTTCCTACCGACCATTATCTCTCGATGTAAAGTGATAGAACTTGAGGAAGAAAAAGTAGCCATTTCAGAGAAAGAACTCGCAGAATACAGAGACTTTATCAACAATCTACCCAAGCTCTCAATAGGGGAGAGGCTGAAAAAAGCAGAAACCCTCGCCAAAGATAAGGAAAAAGGAGTTGAGTGGATTAGTAAATTAATCTTGGTGGCCAGAGAAAACGCACTGAATAATGTCATTCTGGGGAGAAGTGAAACGACGACTCCAGAATCTCACAATGGGACGGATTCTGGACGCGCTTCGCTTGCCAGAATGACGAAGTATCTACGAGCTTTCCAATCTCTCCACACGACGCTCAAAACAACCAACGTTAATCCCAGATTCGCAATTGAAAATACACTTCTCTCACTGTTATAATAAATCTCATGCAAATACCCACCAAGAAATTAAAGAACGGATTTGAAATGCCCGTATATGGACTTGGCACATGGCAAATGGGAGGCAGAAAAGAGCATGATCCGAATAACGATGACGAGGCGGATATACAAGCTATCAAAGCAGCGATTGAACTCGGAGTAACACATCTTGATACCGCAGAAATTTATGCAAATGGCTATAGCGAAATCCTTCTCGGCCGTGCAATAAAAGACTACGACCGGTCCAAACTCTTTCTTGTTTCAAAAGTCTCAGACGAACATCTACGCTTTGACGATGTAATTACTGCTGCAAAACAAAGCTTGAAGCGACTGGAGACAAACTATCTAGACTTATACCTCACACATCGCCCAAACCCACCGGGTGTTTCAATAAAAGAAACGATGCGTGCCATGGATACACTCGTTGACGAAGGCCTGGTCAAAAATATCGGCATCTGCAACTACACAGCAGAAGAAATCGAGGAAGCGCAAAGTTATGCCAAAAATAAAATAGTTGCAGCACAGCTACATCTCAACCTAAAATATCGCGAGGCAGAAAGAAGAGACGTTCTCAAATATTGCCAGGCCAATGACATCCTCTTTATCGCATGGCGTCCTGTTCAGAAAGGAATATTACTCAATAATATCCCCGAAATTCTGCAAAGAATGGCAGAAAAGTACAGTAAAACTCCTGCGCAAATCGCCCTTAACTGGCTCATCTCACAAGACAACGTCGTAACACTCTCCAAAACAAGAAACGTAGCGCATCTGAAAGAAAATCTAGGCGCCTTAGGATGGCAAATGCAGAAAGAGGACATTGAACAACTGAGAAATGGATTTCCGGATCAGGAAGCTGTTTCCGACGCTGTTCCCCTCAACAGATAGCCCCTTCTACTCCTCATCTTCTACAGACACATGGGCAAAAAACCCTCTAAGACCTTCCGCTCTTATGCTACAATAGCTTCGTTATGAACCTTGCATATAGACTACGCCCCCAATCAATCGAGGAATTTTTTGGGCAAGAACACCTCGTAGGAGAGGGCAAGCTGCTTCGCAAAATGCTTAAGGAAGAGACCCTCTCTTCAATGCTTTTCTGGGGACCACCCGGAAGTGGGAAAACGACGCTTGCTCACCTCATCGCGAAAGCTACCAAGGCTACATTTCACCATTTGTCAGCAGTCGAGACCGGCAAGGCAGATTTGATGAAAATAATAAGAGAAGCAGAGGAGCAAAAGAAAGAAAATAAAGACACAATCCTTTTTATCGACGAGATTCATCGTTGGAATAAAGCCCAGCAAGACGCACTCTTGCCATACGTAGAGAGCGGACTTATCACGCTCATCGGCGCCACCACAGAGAACCCATCTTTCGAAGTCATCAGCGCTCTTTTATCCCGCTCACGGGTTTTTGTTCTAAAAAGTCTCAACCAAGAAGATTTAGGCAAAATTATCCAAAAAGCATTGACTGACAAAGAAAGGGGAGTAGGGAAGTACAAAAAAACTTTGACTCCAGATGCGCAAGAATTACTTACCCGTCTTTCTGGCGGAGACGCAAGGATACTGCTAAATGCTCTAGAGATGGCAGCGACCACATACAAAGAAAAAAAGATAACTCCCGAGATTATTAAAGAGATTTTTCAGACAAAGTCCGCTGGCCTGTATGACAAGAAAGCTGACGAGCACTACAACATCATTTCAGCCTTTATTAAATCCATGCGTGGGTCAGATGTAGATGCAGCACTTTACTACCTAGTTCGAATGCTTGAGAACGGTGAAGACCCCAAATTCATCGCCCGTAGAATGATCATTTTTGCCTCAGAAGATATCGGGCTCGCAGATAGAGGTGCTTTGATTCAAGCGAATGAAGGATTTGAAGCCGTTAACAAGATTGGCATGCCTGAAGCACAACTCGTTCTTGCACATATAACAATATATCTCGCTGCTGCGAAGAAATCTCGTGCTGTCGTTAACGCGCTAGGGAGAGCGAAGCAAGCTGTATATGATCTTCCCAACGAGCCAATTCCGTTGCATCTTCGAAATGCACCGACAGCATTCATGAAGAACCTGGGCTATGCAAAAGATTACAGTTGGAAAGAAGGAAAAGTGGGTCCAGAAGAAGGACTCTCATTTTTACCCGACAAACTAAAAGGCAAGAAATTCTATGAATAATGGTGCATATCTCGTATTTGACTTTAACTCGTAAAGCTCTTAAAATGGATAAGATAATATAGTAGAAATTATGTTTGTTCATAAAATGAGACATCTATTCTTTGCTTCATTGGCTCTTGTCCTATTCGGAAGCATCCTTCTCTTGCATGCGCCTCTGACTGTAAACGCTCAAAAAAATTCTGATATCATTCCAGGCAAGTTTATTGTCGTGTTAAAAGATGACATCGGAGATCCACAAGGGGTTGCCAATGAGATGGCAAAGACTCATGGCTTTCCTGTTGAACACGTGTATGGAAATGTACTCAGAGGTTTCTCAGCCAACATACCTGAAGCACGATTGGCTCAGGTA
>JAHFTP010000212.1 GCA_023265495.1 Chlamydiota bacterium | reverse complement strand
AGGGACGTTCCTTAATTCTTAATTCCAAATTCTTAATTCTAAACAAGTACCAGGGGCGAGATTCGAACTCGCGACCTGAGGTTTATGATTCCTCTGCTCTAACCAACTGAGCTACCCTGGCGACAATGCGTATAGTATACCAATTTGACCTCGGATAAATCAAATGCTATACTTAAGCCATACGCGGGGTAGTGTACGGTGCACGTGAGGCTCAAAATGGGCCCTTTATACAGAGACGTATAAAGAGAACTCAGCTATATCGGTGAAACCCCACTCAATTTATTGAAGGGCAATACCGAGGCAACCTGTGAAAGCAGAGAGTCCGTAGAGACTATACGCTGAGATCCCAATTTAATCGGGATATGATATAGTCCGACACTCCGAGGAATCGGAGATAACTGATGCATAATCTTACAGGCTAGGTCCAACTCCTAGCCCCGCAACAACGAACCACTCGCCATGCTCGGGTTCATCGCTGCGCAGCTTAACTAATTAAGACTCTAGCTACTGTTAAAGACTGTGTTAATGGAGCGAGGGGTGAGGCAGGGATGTGGCGGAACAAAGTGACTGGTACGTCCAATTCTCCATGAAATTCTTCTATGTCTGCGTTCTCCAAAGTAAAGCAAAAGATTTTATCTATGCCGATTTTACTACAAGCCCCAGAGAAAAATCAAGAACGATGAACCTGACCCACTCTTTGAACATCAGGACTTAAATAGTTACGATAATGCCTACGACCATCTACATCGTGACTAAGTAACTTATTAAGCATTATGACTCCAATTGCTCGGTCACCTGTTTGATATACCTGATGTTTTTGCAAAAGATCATAAAAGAGATCTCTACTTTCTCTAACTTCAGGACTAAACAGAGAAGAATCTACGCTCTGGTAAGCTATTCCCAGCTGGGGCTCATAATGAGATGGATAACCTTTTGTCTTTTTATCCTCCTTGCGCTTCTCTTGATATGCTTTACTAAATGCTTCCCAGCGTTGCTCTATCTCCTTCTGCGCGACTGTTTTAAAAACTGCATCGGGTTCTATTAAAGCAGCAAATCTGTCTGCATACACTCTTCCCACACTTTCCATCTCCTCACCCTGTAAAGGAATAGGATCCGGTGGGTGAGTAATTGCAGTCACACTTCCTCGGTGTTCTGATCCTCCAAAATCTCTCAACACTCGATAGTCTAATGCGTGATAGAGAACCATAAGGGCAGCGCTTTGGTGTGGTAAAGGAAGATCAAGAATTCGAGAGAAAGAAGGATCATGATTGACAACATCCTCTTTAAATCTTGGAGGACGCGTATCGGAGCCTTCCATTAACCCAAATCTATCTTTGATTGAATCTGCTATTCGCTTGCCTAGCCCTTGTTTTTCAGACCCTGTAGGTCCTTCTCCACTTTCCATAGATAAATATTAGCACTTTTGGAAATCTCTTGTAAGTTAAGACGATTACTCCTTCATCCATATCCAAAATAGGTTCTAATTTCCTCCTAGCCCCACAACACACTAGAAATGGAGACATATTAATGTCTCCATTTTTGCTTTATTATCAATCCAATCGTTAGGTTCAACCCCCATTTCCTGTCTCATCAATATCTTTTTTTATTGATGTGCTATACTTCGCAAATGTTTGAATTTATTTATGAACATTCTAAGTACCTCATATACCTTGATTTGGTTCTTATCGGTATTATTTTAAACCTAAATTTGAAAAATAAAATCCCTCCTCGGATCACCAAAAAAATACTTGATAACACCTTTGTGGCAACAATGCTCGTCTTTTTGAGCGGCTTTATTTTGCCAGGAGAAATATTGCCACAAGCGGCATTTACCTTCTCAAGCGTATACTTTGGTTTTTGGCTGAGTGAACAGGTACGCAATCTTGAAGAAAGAAGAAAATTAAAGTTTTTTCTCGGTATGCTATGGCAGGAATTACGGTATAACAGAGTTCAACTTGAGACATTAAAGGAAAATTATAAATTTTTCATGGACAAAGAGGGCAATCTTGAAATAATGTTCCTGAAATTCTCCGGCATAAATACACACGCAGGTTTTTTGAAATCAACAGTGCATGATGCTTTTGTTTCATCAAGTGTCATTACTGGACTAAAGAAAGACGATATATTCAACGATATAGCGACTGCATACACAAATATGAAATTTCTACAATCAGCATTAAGCATTGTTTTTTCAGATTTTGAGATAAAACTGAAGACTCATCATTATGCGATAGCAACCAATGGGAGTGATCCATATGCACCCCAAATTCTTGAGGATTTAGGAGAGAAAATAAGAGATCATGCAGGAAAAGAGCTTGCAATTGCTTACCGGTCTGTATGCATAGCACTCGCAAGTGTTGATACTTACTTGAATACCATGATGATCAAATCAGATGAAAAACTACCTTATGATAATGATTTAACAGAGGAAGATTGGAAATTTATTTCTGAAATATTGAAGAAATCCCCTGGATTTAGAGATTGATTTTAAATATAAATTCCTCCACCTCTCTCTTGACCATGATTCCTATTCGTGTGAGAATAAGTTGTATGCATGAAAAAACCTTGTATAAGTCGAGCTTCTCAAATCCACCCCATCCTGCCAAGCATCCTTTAACCTTTAAAGATAAAATACTTGCCAATAAAGCCATGGTCGGCCTAGGCGTAATCCTGCTTGCGTCGGTGCTGATGACCCTTTACCTTCTCCTTGCCCCTTCATACCAAGATCAACACCTCTCAGCCAGAGCCAGCCTCGATAATTCCTTCTCAATCCCTACCAACACACCTGTTACCCCAATCAGTGCCCTGACGCCTACTGTAGTGACTCCTGCACCCACACAAATACCTACTCCTACTCCTCCGGTACCTACACCAACTACTTCGGCTACATCTCACTGGAATACCTATGTTAACTCACAATACAACTATACTATTAAGTATCCCATCAACTGGACAGTCACCAACTGGGGAGCGCTGGAGCCTAAGGTGCCTAGCTATATTGTCTTTAACGAAAATACCTCTACAGCAAGCGCCCGCTTTATTTCAGTTGCGATAAGCACGAGGCCGTATACCGAACAGCTGGCGATTGAAGGGGGCAATGGCACTCCTATTACAGTAGCGGGTATCACAGGCAGCAAGCAGAATTTCAAAGACTCGGATGGTAACCAATCTACATCT
>JAHFTP010000211.1 GCA_023265495.1 Chlamydiota bacterium | reverse complement strand
CTTAAAGCCAATGCCCCTGAAAATATCCACTGCATTTCGATAGCGCCTCTTCTAGGGGAAGCGATCAGACGCATTTATTTGGGAGAGTCCGTTTCTAGTTTGTTTCAATAGGATTTGCTTTTCTTGTCTTCTTATTGTATGTACTTGGGGATAGATGAATGCAAAGTGGAAACGGCGCCATGAACTGTTGGAAGTGTGGTATTTCTCTTCCCGACCCTGCGTGGGGCAAGCTCACCTTCCGAGCTAGTTGTGATGCATGCAATGCAGATCTGCACTGCTGTCTCAATTGTAAGTACTATAAACCGGGCTGTCCTAATGACTGCATGGTTCCTGGCACAGAATATATCTCCGACCGCAGCAGATCTAATCTATGTGAGGAATTTTCCTTACTGGGAAAACCTCCCAAAGTGAAGGATCCTGACGGCAAGAAGCGCTTTGATGATCTTTTTACATAGGCAATAAGATGGTTAGAGTATGTGTCCTGTTGGTTTTTTTTGTGGTGGCAGTTCCTCTGTGGCCCCATTGGACAAATACAGTGCAAGTAGATGCCGGATATCGCAGAGATGTACTTCATCATGATGGAGAACTTACGGGGGCTTCTTCTTCTTCGCTCGATCAAAGAATACATGATATTACGCTCATACAAGTAGATATCCAAGACACATGCCTTTGGGAGGAGATATTTTTCTTTAGAGGAATGCTAGGGTATGGCAGATGTCTACATGCAGGCAATACTGTCACCCATCTATATTCTCATGAAGAAAATGGGAAGCAAGCATGGAACCTCGATTTTTCGACCGGATTTTGGGTAGATGCTTCGAATTATCTTAGTTTTGAGCCTAGAGGAGGATATGCTTATCAAAGTATTGATATTACAAAAGCTACCCATACAATTTTTCGCGGGCCCTACATAGGCATTTCTTTTCCTATCTATTTCTGTAAACATTGGAGCCTGATTCCTGATGTAAGCTATCTCTTTGAAGGAACAAGAGATGAGGACATCACATATAAGGGCATTTCCTTACAGACAGTGGATCATGGCCATGTTCATGGGATTAGGGGAGGAGTATCGCTGGATTACTCTCCTTCCAAGAAGTGGTATTTAGGCTTTGCATGGAAGTACTCCAACCTTAAAGTCTCCGCAAAGCAGCAGGTGCCGCTGGATTCCTCTACCGTTCTATGGAATCCCAGAACCATGTGGATGACAAGTCAATACTTATGTAACTTCGGTTACACTTTTTAGAGTGGTTTTTATCGTCTCAGCTTGGCTAAAGCCTCTATGAGTTCTGCGGGGATTGTGCCAGGATCTATGGGATAGAAAAATTGGAGCGCCTGCCCCTTTTTCATTCCTAACTTTTCGTAAAAAGGGATGGCAGAGTAGGTGGAGCGCAATGTCAGTTCCTTCTTCCCCTCTCTTTGCCCAAGACGATACGCAGCATCTATAAGAAGAGTGCCGCCGCCTTTTAGAGGGGAAATTATCTCATCTATAGGAGTTCGATGATGGGTCTCTAACTCGAGGCTTAAATCAGGCGGGATTTCCTCCTTGTTTAGTTTATGCAAAGGAAGAGATAGGTTCCAAGGAGCTGTGGCAAATTGTAAGATCTCTAGCGATTCCCTGTGATGGTACAAAGAGAGTACTGCTTGGACTTTTCCTTTGCTGTCTATGGCTGTAAGAAAAGTATGCAGAGGTGAGGGAAAATCTTTTCTTAGCTCAAGAATGCTGATCAATAAGGTTAGGGTGAATCTACTATCAGAGAGGAGGAAGTCCTCTTTTGAGGATCTTACTACCGATGCAACACGGTTTTCCTTTAGGATTTCCACAAAGTTTCTCCAGATAGTCAGTGTTCTCATTATTTCCGGATAACGCCATTTGGGAATCACTTCTATTCCTTCTATTTTTTTCGTTGTAGGGGGAATATGTCCCATGGACGTTAATGCAGAAATGGGGGGAGTAGATGTAGAGCTTGTCATGCAAGATAAATGATAAGAACGTGTGTTGAAATAATTGCCTAATGGGCGTACAGTTTAGCCGGTTTTGCTGTTTTTTCAAAAGGGATTTATGATTACAATATCACCAATAAGTAACTGTCCTTGTGGCAGCGGAGCCTCCTATGCAACATGTTGTAAACCTTTTCATGATGGCCTTCCTGCAGGTAATGCACTGCAGCTCATGCGATCTAGGTACTCTGCCTATGCCTTAAACCTGATCGATTATATCATCAAAACGACTCATCCAAAAAATCCACAATACTCTGAGGACCTTCTTCATTGGGCGAAAGAAATAGAAGAGTTCTCCCTGCAAACAGGATTTAAGAAGTTAACCATCTTGGAGTTCAAAGATGGAGCCTCCACAGCCACAGTGACTTTTGTTGTGGATCTTGTACAAAACGAGCAGCATAGAACGTATACAGAGAAAAGCACCTTTGAAAAAATAGAAGGAAGATGGCTGTATCTCAATGGAGTGATGATTGATGGAAACAATTAAGTTTATTATCTGTATAATGCATGAGGAATTAGGTTGTGTCTATATGAGAATCAATGAGATGGCAGATGCTATTCTTAATAGTAAAGAGAAAATTTTAATATAATAAATTAGCGTTATGTAAAAAATTCTTTTAAAAAGAAGATGGATACGGCAATCTGGCGCAACGCTTCAATAGAGAGAAGCTAGCGAATAGTCGATTCTTAAGGCAGGAAAAAAGGGAATCAAGTACTCGTAGTGCTGAGCAGTCCCAATCTATGAGTGTATTATGCCGCCAAAAGAATATACCTGCCCCATGCATCCACAAGTCATGCAGACAAAGCCGGGAAGTTGTCCTATTTGTGGGATGGCTTTAGAGCTTAGGGTGATCACTGCAGAGAAAGAAGAAAATGTGGAATTGAAAGAGATGTCTTTGCGTTTTTGGATAGGGCTTGTCATGATACTGCCCCTGCTTGCACTTGCCACGGGGGGTTCTTTTTTTTCTACACAAGTGAACGCGTGGGCGCAAATAATCTTTGCAACACTTGTCGTTCTTTGGGGAGGATGGCCCTTCTTTGTAAGAGGATGGCACTCTTTTACTCGCCGTAGTTTGAATATGTTCAGCTTGATTAGCATAGGTGTAGCTGCTGCCTATATGTACAGCATGATCGCTGCGCTATGGCCTGAGATCTTTCCTCCTTCTTTTCGAGATGCCGAAGGGAAAATCCCCCTTT
>JAHFTP010000210.1 GCA_023265495.1 Chlamydiota bacterium | reverse complement strand
TGGTCCTGGCCTTGGTCTTCGATCTTTGATCGATTCTAGATTTCTAGTTCTTTCATTGATCAAAGAATTTAGGAGTGAGAATTGGGACCAAGGCCAGGACCAGGATTATGGCTAAGACTAGCGGGAGTTTATTAAACTAAAGAGCAAGAATCCATAAGTCCGCGAGCGGACTTATTTTTTTGCCTAAAATATGTACACACTGGATATAGTATGCAATATAATGACTAATATCCAGTAAATAATAGCATATTGCGACAATATGACTGTAGATGTAGACACTGTATATGGCGTTTATACAAGCACGAACATCAAGAGGAAAGAAATATTGGTCCATTGTGGAGTGCAAGAGAGTTAATGGTAAGCCACGTACAACAATCCTCGAATATTTGGGCACAGCAGAATCGCTGCGGGAGCGCCTAAAGACAAACGAGCCCATTTCTCTAAAAAGCTACAGTCATGGCGCTACTGCAGCGTTGCTACAAATCGTTACGAACCTTGGCATTGAAGGAATAATCAACAAGCACATACCAAATGGCAGCCAGAAACGAGATGGCATCTCAGTTGGGAGGAGCATTGTTTTGGCAGCTATTGGAAGAGCTTGTGAGCCGACCAGTAAGCGAGGTTGGTATAATTGGTGCAGAGGAACGTCTTTAGAATACCTATTTGACAAGGGCTTGTCGGCGCTAGACTCACAACATTTCTGGGATCAGATGAACGCAATCCCGGCAGATAAAATATCAACTATAGAGGGAGAGATCGTAGGTGCTCTTTTAAAGCAGTATCCTCTCGATCTTCATCACTTATATTTTGACACGACAAATTTTTTTACCTTCATTGATTCCAACAACAACCGAACCGAGCTGGCAAAGCGAGGAAGAAATAAACAGAAAAGATTCGACCTTCGGCAATTTGGGTTAGCACTCTTAATTAATCGCCATGATCAGCTTCCCTTGTTTCATAAGATCTATGAAGGGAATAAAAACGATATCTCCGTTTTTAAGGAAACAATCCTCGAATTAATTAAGCGCATGACAGAAATATCTTCTCACATCAATGAAGTCACGTTGATTTTTGATAAAGGTAACAATTCTAAAGAGAACTTCAAAACCATGGATGACATGGTTAATGTGCATTACGTAGGTGCGCTTTCCACATATCATTTTAAACCACTCATAGAGCAAGCAGCTTGTTCAAAAAAAGACACTTACAGAACTGAGTATCAAGTATGGGGATCCAAAAGAACCTGTATAGTATTTCTGTCTGAAGAGTTTCGAGCTTCTCAGGTTCACGGAATTACTCAACACCTGGAGAAGGCGACCAAAGAGCTTATCAAACTCCAGCAAAGAAAAAGAGCGCTCTCTCAAGAGATCCTTAAGAAAAAAATTGATGCCATACTGTGCGGTCAATTTCTTGATCAGATTATCCAATATGAGATCACCGACAAGGGATTCTCTTTCTGGAGCAACCATCTCGCCTTCAATAAATTATACAATTCCATCCTTGGCAGACAAATATTAGTCACCAATAGAAACAGTTGGTCCACTGAAGAGATTGTTGATGCTTTTAATCAAAAAGCTAAAGTTGAGTACTCTTTCCGAAATCTGAAAAACCCTGACCATCTTGCACTTCGTCCCCAATTTCACTGGACCGATCAGAAGCTGCGTGTCCATGCTCTTCTTTGTATCCTTGCGTATCTCTTGACCATGTTGCTCTTTAAAAAGGCTAAAAAAGTCGCTCACTATGCTCACGATGTCGATGCTTTACTAAACGATCTGCAGTTCATCAGGCTGGCAGCTATAAAACATCCAGGCTCCTCTAAAATTTCTTACCAGCTAGAGTCAATGCCGGCTTCTCTCCAAAAGCTCGCTCATGACCTCAATATCCATGCCTCCAGATTTCCAGTGGCTACACCTTAATACGATAATCCTCTTTCTATTCAAGAAGTTACAGCCTTATCTGGCGGGAGTTTAATAAACTCCCGCTAGCTGGCTTAGTCGTTGTCGCTTGGGGTGGAGTTCGGTAAAACAAAAGAGGTGTCTGCAATAAACGGTTTTTGGACGCGGCCCTCTTCCTTTACGTCCATCTTTATTCACTCAAATTGCGGGAAACTCGTTAAAAATCAAGGGAAAACGAAAACGGATTGATGTTCGGTAGTTATACGGAATACCCAATTGTTAGAATCCTTCCAATACTTTAGGATTCTAAAAAGATGAGGCTGGGGGAGTTCTACATTTGTTTGCCAGCAGTTTGAACGCGCACACAATCAGAAAATCCCCTTGCGAAGGACGCTTCCCCACCCTCGTTTTTACCATTTCCCAAAAAGTCTCAGCCCTAATCTTACTCTTGGTCCTGGCCTTGGTCTTCGATCTTTGATCGATTCTAGATTTCTAGTTCTTTCATTGATCAAAGAATTTAGGAGTGAGAATTGGGACCAAGGCCAGGACCAGGATTATGGCTAAGACTAGGGCTGGGATGTAGGCGGGAGAAGGTAGGTTGAGGAGCTGACGATTCGCCTTCGCTTAACATTCGCCGCTGGAGCGGCGAATGTTAAGGCTACGGCGGAATATTATTTTTCCAGTATTGCGACGCGTCGCAATACTGGAAAAATAATAAAAAACGCGACGGGCCGTAGGTCACTCTTTTCACAGAATCACCGTAGCTTCGTCGCGCACTTGGCAGAAAGCTTTTCCCCTTGCGAAGGAATTAAACTACCTACCTTAAATAACAGTAAAGTTGCCCCTACTATGTATCAATCAGAACTTCTACTCTCACCTCGCTCTGCGCAACTTTCGCCTCACAGAACTCTCACCTGGCGTGACCCCTTCTTCAGAGTTGTTGGAGAAACGATTTCTCCATCCACGTAATTCCAGGCTTTGGCGTACGCTTATTCGGCACATTTTATCATTGAGCGCTTGTGCCTATGTCAGCTTGCATCAAAGGGCTAAAATCTTTTTAGGACTCGCACCTTCAATACTGATTAGAAGCCAGTTACCCGATACATCTGCTGCCCATATCTGACCGCCTTTTCAAAGTTAGGGAACGTTACCTTCCTTTGTCGACTGCATCTGTGAGCAACAGTGCATTTCCAATCTCTAAGTATGGAGATACATCTACCGAGCACTCAGTTCAACAAAAATCGATCAGAAAACGGAGCGAGAAAAAAGATTTTTTTAGATCCTAAAAGATCAAGTTATCCAC
>JAHFTP010000209.1 GCA_023265495.1 Chlamydiota bacterium | reverse complement strand
ATGCACGAAGAGAAGAGCTAGCCCTAGGAAAAAGCCATGATCCTCCCCGTTAAAAGATCCGGATTACCCTCCTGACATATTTTCCCAATATTTTCAATAAGGTGGTTCACCGAATACTTACATTATGCTGGAATGATCTTAATGTAACCCATTGATTGTCAACTCTTAATTTTTTACCGCTCTTGTGGGCTTGCAAACCTACGGTGGAGAAGGCCCTACTGAAGCTATCCTTGACAAATTGAGAGGGTTTCCTGTATCTCTTAGATAGAAGACGTCAGGAAAAACACAAAAATACCCATAATTTATGCATACCCCTTTAGCCACACTAGAAACATTTACCATCGCTTATACAGAATCAGACCTCATAGGAAAACTCATTATATTGTCTCTTATTTTCCTATCTATTGTGTGTTGGGTTGTTCTCCTTTTTAAAATATGGCAGACAAAACATGTCAAAAGGACATCCGCTGCTTTTCAAATCGCATTAGAAAAAAATAAAGAACATCTGCTTAGCTTAGACATCGAGCACCTACCCAGACCTCTAAATAAAAACATACCCAATCCGTTTGCCGAGATTTTTTCTGTTTTAAAAACAAAGACTCTAGAGACGTTAAATAAAAAACTCTTTTTCCTAGAAAAAGAAATGAAAGAAAACAGGAGACACGAGCCTCTCTACCTCTCTTTGAATGACTTAGAACTCGTAGAAACCCACGTCCTCACTACTATTTCTCTGCAAAACAAGATCCTAGAAAAACACCTATTCATCTTATCTACCATCGTTACCTTAGCCCCATTTCTTGGCCTTCTTGGCACCGTCTGGGGAATATTAGTCACATTTTCAGAGCTGCACGCCGGGGGGGCAGCGGATCTAATTCCGCTATTTTGGGGGGATTATCTACAGCATTATCTACGACTGTTTTGGGCCTAGTAATAGCCATACCGGCTTTAGTCTCTTATAACTACCTGAAAAACACCTTAAGAAACCTATCTTCTGACATGGAAGACTTTTTATTTACCCTGCTATCCACCATTGAGTTACAATACCGAAAAGTAGACATATGAGCAGAAGAAGACTCTCTTCCTTAAGGGAAGAGCAAGCAGAAGAAGCCTCGATAAACCTAACACCACTCATAGATGTTGTATTTGTTGTGCTCATCATGTTCATCATCATAGCTCCTATGTTAGAGCTAGACAAAGTCAAGTTAGCTAGCGCGCGGGCAAGAGACACCAAAGATGTAGCCGTTGTGCAAGAAGAAAGCCCTATTACGATTCATGTCTATGAAGACAACTCTGTTTGGATAAATGCTAGAAAAGTAACACCGGACGAACTGTTTTCCCTATTAAAAATGGCCAAACAACAAAACCCTCACCGAATACCACAACTATTTCATGACAAAAAAGCCCATTTCGGCACCTACCAAAGTGTAAAAAATGCTGTAGAGCAAGCCGGCTTTGATGAACTCGATGTGATCCTCCAACCCGGTTAATAGCGATGTGGAAACTCCTTTTTTTCCTATACCACTGGCTAAAAAGGCAAACCCCTCTTGCTAAAATTGCTTATTTTGTCTTAGCCCTTCACACATTTTTCATTTTGAGTATTCTTTTGGCTCCACTTGCCATACAAAAAAAAATAGCTACGCAAAAACTTCTTGTGCGCACCATACAACCCAAAGCAAAAATGGTGGCAAAAACTGCGGAGAAAAAAAAACCTTCCCCTACATCATCTAACCCAAAAAAGCAAACAAGCGCGCCTCTGTCACAGTCCCCCTCCCCCAAAAAAGAAACTCCTCCTCCTGCGCCTTCTAAAAATACGACAAAAAAACCAGAGAAAAAAGAGGCACAAAAGCAGCCACCTGCAAAACAAAAAACGAAATTAGCTCCTACTCCAAAAAATACCGCTCAACCGAAAAAAACGCCTACAATCTCTAAGCAGCTATTGCTGGAACTAGAAGAAAGCATTGCGAAAATAGACCCCAAACGTGATACACTGCGTTCAGAGAGACCATCTCCTTTTTCTCCGAGTGCAAGTTTGCCAAAAGTAGAGTTTAATAAAGTGGAACATACCACCCAGACCTCTTTTGAAGAGGAAGACTCCTTGGATGATTATGCCGATGTACTCGTGCACTACTTACACCATCATCTTAAGCTTCCGGAATATGGTGTAGTAAAAATACAACTGATACTGCAAAAAGATGGCTTTGTAAAAAAACTGATCGTATTACAATCAGAGAGTGAAAGAAACAAAAAACACTTAGAACAAGAGCTTCCAAAAATGCGATTTCCTGATTTTGGAATCCTACTTTCTGGAAAAAAAGAACAAACGTTTGTTTTAACCTTTTCTAACGAGATATAGGTTTTGTATGAAAATGAAAACAGGGATTCTATCCTTATTCTGCATAGCATCAGCCTTCTTATGTGCAGCACCTACGGTAGAACAGAACACTCCTCCAGAAATACGAGTAGAACTGGCTACAAGTAGCCCTCTTCTTCCTATATACATTAGTACATTTGCTCAAGAAGGAGCCTCTTTTTCTGCAGAATATGTGCAAGAATTAGAATCCGTTTTTACTTTTGATTTTAATTATAATGGCAAAACCAAAGTAGCCGGCAAAAGTGGAGAAAAGGAAAAAACCTTGTCTTCTAAAAACACGCCGGATGCATTTAATACGAATCTGTGGAAAGGCTATGGAATCCCTTATGTTGTGAAGATAGCTATCCAAGGCAAACAACTATCTGCCCAAGCTTTTTCCTCTCAGTCAGGGTCGCTCAAGCGATTCCCGGAAATCGCTCTTACTGGAAACATGGCCCAAGACAGAAAAATCATCCACAAGCTGGCCGATGGCATTCACAAAGCATTCTTTAATGAAGAAGGGATCGCCTACTCAAGAGTCCTTTATTGTTATCAATACAAAGCCACACCCTCCGACGGAGCGCCATGGACTTCAGAAATATGGGAGTCTGACTGGGATGGAGCGAATGCCCACCCGATCACTAAAGAACATAGCTACTGCGTAAGCCCTGTTTTAATCCCTAAAGGGGGACAATTTGCAAAAGACATGTTTATATACGTGTCCTATAAGACAGGACAGCCTAAAATTTTCATCGCAGACATAGAACAAGGAGCAGGGAAAAAAGCAGTAGATATCCGAGGCAACCAGATTCTTCCGGCCATCTCGAGACAACGAGATAAGCTCGCCTTTATCTGTGA
>JAHFTP010000208.1 GCA_023265495.1 Chlamydiota bacterium | reverse complement strand
ACAAATTCTTCTTAGAAAGCTGCTTTGAAATACGCTCTCCTTATCAAACCATCCTCATGCAGGCAGATAAACAAGTAGCAGCACTTTTTCATAAACAGCCGAAAGACTGCCTACTACTCACAGGCTTCCCCTATCCGGAAAGATATCCTGTACTGGTAAATAGAATCTTGTCTTGTGTAGGATTTATTGGTGTGGAAGAGCTTATCGAAGCAGTAAAACTGCCGGTGGCAAGAGAATCCAACCTCCACAATGCTATTTTTCATCCCTCTACTCTAGAGATATGGGTAGCCCATGCCGGCCCTAATAATGAGCCGGCTTGTGATAGACCCTATGAGCATTTTTCTTTGACGGCCTTATTAGAGAAATCCTATCCTTCTCAGTGAATGTAACCGCTTGAGCTGTTATTGATATAGAGCTACCTGTTTCGCAGATTCAAGTTTGAAGTGCACAAGAAATGGTAGAATGATGCTTAGAGAGAGGGATAACCAATGGCATTTCAGGACCTGCGAAAAGGTGTAGAAGCACTTGGATTGTTTTGAGATCCATCCTCTTCACATACTACAATGGATTAACTTTGCCACCGTTTTTAAAGTAGGATTCTTGCTTTTTAAACTGTGATATATCGTCAACCTTGGAAGATCAGCCTCTTCAGCTAAGTGAACTTTGTTAACGGCATTTAAGTGAATAGCGATCACTTCCATAGCTCCTTCAGGGTCATTTTCTTTTAAACATTCCCAAAAAACTTGAGCAATCAGTTTTTCATTTAACAAAGTTTTAAGAGGATGATGTTTTACTACTTTAGCGCCCTTTTTCAGGTGCAGCTTCGGCGTATTTTCCAAGAATTTTTTTCGCCTGAGTAATGTCTTTGCCTTGACCATTTTAATCCCCAAACAAAGTCTGTTACTTGTTTGTAATTTCCAAAATATCCATTGCTGACTATACGACTCAATCGGTCATCAATCTGCACTATAGATTTAAGAGGTTGGTCTTTCAACCATTCTTCAAATTCAGTCGTTTTATTCCCCCTCCAAGGCCAGTGGATGTGTTTTCTCATACACCTCTCTTTTTAACCTTGAAGACACCTGCGTATAAATCGTTGTGGTGGCAAGGCTGCTATGGCCTAGAAGAACTTGAATCGTTTTAAGATCCATCCCTTTTTCCAGCCAGTGGGTAGCAATCGTATGTCTTATGGTGTGGGGAGTGATTTTCCCGGAAAGACCACTCAAAAGAAGATACCGATCAAAGTTGCGGTCGACCGAGCGAACGGTGATTCTCTTTCCCCATTTATTTAAGAAAATGGCCTTTGTATCTACTTCAGCCCGATGCTCATCGCTGTCTGCATATCGATCCTGACGGGTCAAATAGGCATGCAGCCAATTGGCTGCATTTTTTGTGATAGGAATCACTCTTTCTTTTTTTTCCTTTTCCTCTTACTCTCAGAAGTAAATTTGTCTCGTTACAATCTTCCCTATTTAGGCCCACGAGCTCACTAACGCGAAGACCTGAGCTATAAAATACTTCCATGATACAGCGATCTCTAAGGCCCAAATACGAAGAAATGTCCGGCTGAGAAAATAGCCTCTCCACCTGCGCATAATCCAAAAAGGTGGGAATCGTCTTCTCGAGCTTGGGACTCTCTATCTCTTCCATGGGATTGACTGTCAAAAGCTTTTCTTTCAGCAGATACTTAAAAAAGGAGCGAAGAGAAGAAACCCTTCTCAGAATGGTTCTCTTTGTAGAACCTTTAGAACTGAGATGCGCTAAGTAATTCCTTAAAACCCTCTTATCTATAGCAGGGAGGAGAAGATCTTCTTTCTCCACGCGCATGGACAAAACAAACTCTTTGAGCTGCTCCAGATCCATCGAATAGTTGCGAATCGTATGGTCGGAAGAATTTTTTACTACTTGCAAATACTGTAAAAACTTATTTTTTACTTCGGTAAAAGAGGCCATCTTCTTCCTTGTCCTTGTTTTGTCTTTATGCTAAAATCTCATCTCATTTTTTAACAGAAGCGAATGACCATGATTACTCTTACTAACGTTTCTAAACGAATCGGCGCAAGAACTTTATTCGATAGCATATCCGTTGCCTTTAGTGCAGGCAACCGCTATGGGCTCACCGGCCCTAATGGCGCAGGCAAGTCCACTCTATTAAAAATTATTATGGGACTGGAAGAGCCCACCTCCGGCTCAGTATCCCTCCCTAAAAAAGTAGGTTATCTCAAACAAAACATCGAGGATGTCAAAAATTGCAGGCTCATCGATGTGGTCATGATGGGCAATGCCAGGCTGTGGAGTGCCCTGGAGGAAAGAGAGCGCCTCTACGAAGAGGAGATGACCGATGAGGTGGGCATACGCCTTGGAGAGCTCGAAGAAGTCCTCTGCGATGAAGATGGCTACACAGCGGAGTCTGATGCCGAAGTCTTACTAACCGGCATGGGGCTTGACGCCCCCCTCCACCAGGAAAAAATGCATACCATCCCCACAGATAGACAATTTAGGGTTATGCTCTGCCAGGCGCTATTTGGTAATCCTACAGCCCTGATCTTGGATGAACCAACCAATCACCTCGACCTCGAATCCATCGGATGGCTAGAAAACTTCTTACATAACTACGCAGGTGTGCTCATCGTAGTCAGCCACGACAGACACTTTTTAAATGCTGTTACAACACAAATTGCCGATATAGACTATGAAACGCTGATCATCTATCCAGGCAACTATGACCAGATGTTGGTTGCCAAAACAGCAGTCCGAGAAAGAACGGAAGACGAAAACAAGTCTAAAGAGAAAAAAGTGGCTCAGCTAAGGGAGTTCGTCGCACGCTTCGGCGCAGGAACAAGAGCGAGCCAAGTGCAGTCCAGAATCAGAGAAATAGAAAGACTGCAACCGCAGGAGCTAAAAAAATCGAATATACAAAGGCCTTATATCCGTTTCTACCCCCCGGAAAAACCATCGGGGCAGATCGTCTTCAAGTTAGAGGGCATCTCCAAATCTTATGGGACCAATGACGTCATCAAAAACTTAAGCTTTGAAATCAACCGCGGCGATAAGATAGGAATCATCGGAAATAACGGCAGGGGGAAAACCACCTTTCTTAAGCTGCTAGCAGGAGTCATCACCCAAGAAAAGGGAAGAATGGAACCCGGACATCAAGTGCAAATAGGCTATTTTCCCCAAAACCACTCGGAGATCATCGACAAAAAAAGCTCTATGACAGCTTTTG
>JAHFTP010000207.1 GCA_023265495.1 Chlamydiota bacterium | reverse complement strand
TGCTTTTAGGGACCTTAAAAGCGCTTTATCCCCATAAAGTCCAAGAAAAACTCTCTTCTCTTAGTCGGCAAAATAAAAATTTGTTTTGCCTAGCCTGTGGAAACGCGGACGTGTTAGATATCCTTTCTAAGGAAAAGTATGTGTCTTGGAAGCTCATACAATACCAAAAAGAAGAAAGAGAAACCTTTCTTTTGCTAAGGGAAAAATACCTTCTCTACTAAGAATTTTAGCACTTGCGTTATTTGTTTGCTAAAATCTTCTGTCATTTATTGACAAAAAACAGCGCTCCCCGTACGATTTGGTGTGAAAAATCAACATAGACAGAAACATTTGAAGGAGAACTATCATGACCCTAAATCATATTAAGCCCCTTGGAAATCGCGTATTGGTAAAGAGATCCCAAGCCAAAGTAAGCAAAGGGGGGATTATCCTTCCCGACTCAGCACAGGAGAAACCCAAGCAAGGGCAGGTAATGGCTGTAGGTCCTGGCAAGATGGATGAGGAAGGCAATGTTAAACACATGAACGTTAAGGTAGGAGATCAAGTATTATTTTCTTCCTATGCAGGAACAGAAGTGAAAACAGGAGATGTGCAAGCGGAATATCTCATTATGTCAGAAGAAGATATTCTCGGTGTACTCGCGTAAAAAATACAAACAGTAGATGACTAGCAGGAGATGCAAATACTATGTCGAAGATGTTACAATTTAATGAAGAAGCTCTTAAGTCCATTTTAAAAGGGGTAAGAACGCTTTCTAAGGCAGTCATTGTCACGTTGGGGCCTAAGGGTAGAAATGTGGTAATAAACAAGGGTTTTGGCACTCCTCTTTCTACGAAGGATGGAGTGACTGTAGCTAAAGAGATCGCTCTAAAAGATAAGTTTGAGAATATGGGAGCTCAGCTTGTGAAGGAAGCTTCCTCCAAAACATCAGATGTTGCAGGCGATGGAACAACAACAGCCATTGTGCTTGCGGAGGCGATTTATTCACATGGAGTAAAGAATGTCATTGCGGGCGCCAATCCCATGTCGGTGAAACGAGGAATAGATAAAGCGGTGGAGACGTTATGTGCAAGTCTTTCCTCTCTGGCCATCCCTGTTACCAAGCCGGAGGAAGTGCGTCAGATAGCTACGATTTCTGCCAACAATGACGCAGACATTGGAGCTATTATAGCAGAGGCGATGCAAAAAGTAGGTAAAGATGGGACCATCACTATAGCGGAAGCTAAAGGTGTAGACACAACACTTGACGTAGTAGAAGGTCTCCAATTTGATAAAGGATATCTATCGCCTTATTTTATAACGAATGCAGAGAAGATGACTGTAGAGCTAGACAATGCTTACATTCTTGTAACAGACAAGAAAATTTCTTCTGCAAAAGAACTTGTTCCCTTGTTAGAGCAGTTGATGGAAAAAGGGCAAAAACCGCTGCTTATCATTGCAGAAGATGTAGATAGTGAAGCGCTAGCTACATTAGTGGTAAATAAAATTAAGGCAGGCCTTAGCGTCTGTGCGGTGAAGGCTCCGGCTTTTGGAGATCGTCGCAAAGCTATGTTGCAAGACATCGCAGTTCTCACCGGAGGAACACTGGTAACGGAAGAAGTAGGTCTCAAACTGGAAGAAGTGGGGATAGAAGTTCTAGGGAAAGCCAAGAAAATTAAAGTTGGTAAAGATGAGACTACGATAGTAGATGGCGCCGGCAGCGTGAAGGCTGTGCAAGAACGCATTGCGCAAGTGCGGGCAGAAATCCAAAATTGCACTTCTGACTATGACAGAGAGAAGTTAGAAGAGCGTCTGGCAAAATTAGTAGGTGGAGTTGCTGTAATTAATGTCGGAGCTGCAACGGAGTCTGAGCTCAAAGAGAAAAAAGCAAGGGTAGAAGATGCTCTGCATGCCACAAGAGCTGCTGTGATGGAAGGTGTTGTTCCCGGTGGTGGTGTAGCGCTTCTTCGCGCAGTAAAAGCATTAGAAAATCTCAAGCTGCCAGCTGATGAAATGATTGGGGTAGAGATTATTCGCCTAGCTTGCTTTGCGCCGGCTGCTGCTATTGCGTCCAACTGTGGAAAACAAGGGGACCTCATCGCAGAGAAAATCTATGAGAAGGAAGGATCTTTTGGATATAACGGCCTGACAGATGAGTTCTGCGACCTAGTCAAAGCAGGCGTTATCGATCCTGTGCTTGTAACAAAGAGTGCGCTTACACACGCCGCTTCTGTATCCGGGTTGCTGATCACCATCGCTGCCATGATTACAGATAAGCCCAAGCCTAAATCTGCTGCTATGCCCTCTATGGATGGCATGGGCGGTATGGGTGGAATGGGCGGCATGGGTGGAATGGGTGGTATGATGCCTGGCATGGATATGATGTAATCGCTATGCCCACCTATTCTTATTCATGCACGGAGTGCAAACAGGGATTTGATGCTTTTCAGAAGATCTCAGACGATGCTCTGATAACATGTCCAAGTTGTGGTAAGGATGCTTTGCAAAAAGGATTGGGAGGAGGCAATGTCTCCTTCCAATTTAAAGGCGGAGGATTTTATAAAACAGATTATCCGAAATCTGGTTCCTCCCCTTCTTGTTGTCCCTGTGGTAAAGATCAAGGCAGCTGCAAAAAGTAGCTGCCTTATTAGCTAGAATGCATGAGCTGTGAACAATTTTCCGCGTTATATACGTGAAATGTTCCTATTTTCTGTGTTTGCTCGCCTGCGTAAACTAGAGCCCCACCTTCGGCCCTTTTAGGCGTTTGTTTATGAAAATATTGCAATCCTTCCAAAAAAGAAGAAGAAAATGTTTTACTGCTTTTGATTTCGATCGGAATGAGGCGGCTGCCTTGCTGTAACAACAAATCTACTTCCTTTCCTGAAATATCTCGATAAAAATAAAGTCGCGGATCCAGTGCTTGGTTGTAACGAGCCTTCATCAGCTCTATGACAACCCAGTTTTCAAACAAATTCCCATAAAGTGGGTCTTTTATCAGTTGTTCCACTGTATCGATCCCAAGAAGGTAGCACGCAAGTCCTGTATCTGCAAAATATAGTTTGGGGGATTTAATCAGCCTTTTCCCAAAGTTATCAAAATAGGGTTCAAGACGAATGAGGATATACGTGGCTTCCATAACAGCAATCCATTCTTTAATTGTAACAGCCGATACTCCGACATCGGATGCAAGACTCGCATAATTGACCAATTGCCCAATCCGGCTTGCTGTTAGCTTGATAAATCGTTCA
>JAHFTP010000206.1 GCA_023265495.1 Chlamydiota bacterium | reverse complement strand
TTTCCTGGGTGAATACAGCCGTTTTAATCAGCACATGCCTTAGCTCTCCTTTTCCCGTCTTGGGGTCGTAAGAAGTAATCGATGAGGCTTGCAGACGATCTTTGATTTGCTTGAATGCCCGCTCTCCAAGGGAGCAGTGGATGTGGCATTGCTCCATCTCTACGAGCTCATGTGTATTCCTTGCATAAAGGCCCAGGCGAAGATGTGCTTGGCCGGGAGCTACGGGAAGCTGTATCTTATTGCGATAGGCCAGTGGAGAAGGAGAGGGGATGCAAGGCGGTATTTCTACATCAGGTAATTTAGCTATTCTCACTAAAGCATCTACTACGCGCTGTCTTTTTGCTACGAGCTGCTCGCTGTAGGTAAGGTGCATCAGCTGGCAGCCGCCACATGTGCCAAATAAAGGACAAATAGGCTCTGCGCGATGGGGGGAGTTCGTGTCTCTTCGAACGACATAGGCCCTGCCAAAGCTTTTTCTTTTTTCGTAGAGACTTGCATAAACCTGTTCGCCTGGTAGAGCTCCGTCGACAAAAATGGTATACCCATACCATTGACCCACTCCTTCCCCATTGATCCCCAAGCGATCGATGGTTAAATCCATTTTTTTGCCGAGCCTAGACTCAATAGGCATGGTTTTCTTTGCTCCCAAACTGTATAGTAGACGGCCATCATACGCTAAACAGCGTATTTAGGAAATGAGCTATTTTCTAAATATACGCATATTTGAAAATTTAATTATTATATTTTTTTATTTTATCTGTAATTTATAAATCTTCATTATGTTGTTCTTAATCATAATTAAATGATATAATTTGGAAAAATTTAAGAAATAATGGGTAATTCTATGGCTACATCTGCAGATGTCGTATCTTTTTTTAAAGGTGGAGTGCTTTCTTTCGTTGGCTTTGTAGCTAGCAATCAGACGCAAGGCACTTTTCATCTAGCGACAGACTCATCTGATACGGACAGGTCTGTAGAAGATGTTCTACGTCGGATCTTTGATGGGCTGGAGGTGGAGCAAAAAAGAGATGTATTTTTTCAGCGCTACGAAATAGAAAAAATGGAAGATCCCAGGATTCATGGCGACCGCTGGGGTGAAGAGCATATGTGGGATAGTGCAAGAAAAGCGGCAAGAGCCATGCATCGCTGTGGATTATTAGGTGACGGGGGGGTGCATCGAGTTCGCTTTAATAGACATCCCTTTTTTGGTGGAGAAACAGAAGGGGCTTTTTCTACCTACTTCTCTTTAGCGGAAAAACTGGGTAGAGATCCGGAACGAGGATGGATTGGGTATATCAATGGCATGGCAACATCTTTCGAAGAGGCCGTAGCAGATGTTTCTGTTCTCTCTGATAGGCTCGCTAGAGGCAGCAATATCCATGGTATCTATCTCCCTACAAAAAAAGGTGCGCCGAATGATTTACGGGGCACTTTATTGGAAATAGGAAGACACCTTGCCGTAGATGGCAGCACGTATTCAAGGGCTTCCTGTTTACTTGTCCAGCAGTGGATTGATTACCTCACGGCTCATCCGGAAAAAAACTTTTTGCAAATAAGTCATTCTGAAGGCGCATCCCACGTGAATGCAGCCTTGCGTATCCTACGCGAGGTAAGGCCAGATCTTCTTGCCCGCCTAAAGATCCTAGCTTTTTGTCCCGCCCATTTTATTAAGCCGGAAGAGAGAGAACCTCTTGAAGTAATCTGCCTAGCAAAAAGAGAAGATTGGGCCATCGTTCCTTGGGCAACAGGAGCCGACTCCCTCGGGCGCAGTCCCCATACACATGTGGTTCCTCATACCGCGGAGCAGCCCCTTCATGATCTCAGAGCGGAAGACTATGTCACAGCAGCCAGAGGCTACTTTGATCGTTTTCTGGACTCTGGTCATCTAATGCTTGTATTTTAAGGATTTGCTTTTTTTTGTCAGATGAGCCTAAATAGTTTGTTAACAGAATTAGGGAATTCTAGAAAATTGCAGAAAATAACCCCCCTATTATAAGCAAAATTGCAGAAAATAACCGGGCAATAGGAAGAGATTTGTTGAGAATGAGTTATTTTCGTCTTAGTAAACGTAGAGAGTTTAGTCCCACTAGCACAGTGCCCCCTTCATGGAGGATGACTGCAGCCCATAGAGGGACGATGCCTAGCAGGGCAGGCGTCGTCGCAAAACAAATAACTAGCAGGGCCAGCGTGAGGTTTTGTTTGACAATAGACATGGTCTCTCGCGATTTGTGCATGAGCCAATCTAGCTGTGTGATGTCGTCTTGTAAAAAGACGACATCGGATGCATCGATGGCTGTTGCGCTGCCAATCTTTCCCATGGAGATACCAACCGTAGCTCGCATGAGGGCCGGTGCGTCGTTAACTCCATCACCTACCATGACGAGCCCATGAGTATAAGAGATCGATTCTACTTTTTGGAGTTTGTCTTCCGGGCGGAGGTTTGCGTGGATGGTTTTTATTCCAACCTTTAACCCTACAGAAAGGGCATTTTCCTCCAGATCGCCTGTAAGCATGACTACGTCGAGGTGGAGCTTCTTTTTGAGTCGCTCGATGAGGTCACCCACTTCCGGCCGCACTTCATCTATGAAGTGAAAACAAAATAGACTTTCCCCTATCAGCAAAAAGGAGGATAGATGGGCCTCTTCGGCAAGGAGGGATTTTTTCTTTGCTAGGAGGTCTTTGCCGAGCTTGTCGCAGATGAATGGTTGTCTGCCGATGGATGCTTCTATCCAGCGGCCTTGCAAAAAGACCATAGCTTGTATTCCCGACCCTGCCACGGAGAGAAAATCTCTTATAGGCAGTGTAGGGATGTTTTTTTGGGCCCCATAGCGCAGCAGCGCCTCGGCAATAGGATGAAAAGCATGTTTTTCTAGGCTGCACGCTACGCTAAGAGCCTCCTCTGTTGTAAGAGAGGTGGGAAGGAGCGGTTCCATCCCGATGCAAGAGAGCTTGCCCGTCGTTAATGTGCCTGTCTTGTCAAAGGCGATTATTTTACACTGCGCCAAGGCGTCTAGGATGAGGCCTCCTTTCAGAAGGATTCCTTTCTTTGCGCAGCTGCTTATAGCACTTAAGTAAGCAGTAGGTGTGGCAATAACCAGGGCGCAAGGCGACGCTGCTATGAGAAAGGCTAAAGCTCTATATAGAGACCCTTCCGTCCCTAAAAAACCGATGGAAGCGACCACCGGAAGGATGAGAGCAAATAAAAAAGAAAGACAGATAATGGCAAGGG
>JAHFTP010000205.1 GCA_023265495.1 Chlamydiota bacterium | reverse complement strand
CACGCTTTCTAAAAGCTGTGCCTGCAAAATCGGGCCTGTTACTCGCACAAAGGGTTCATAGGGGAAAACGACAGTCCCTTCCAATACAGCATCAATATCACAGGTGAAGGAAAAGTTTTGTAAGTAAGCTAAAAAGGCTTCTTCAAAAAGAGGGTTCCCTTCACTATCCCTGAGCATCTGTAAATAGGCGATATCAGAATCCGTAAAATGTAAGTGTTGGATATACTCGACAAGAGTTTCCAGCCCCGCAGCTATGGCATACTCCCCTTTAAAGGGCTTTTTTCGAAAAAAAAGATGAAAGACCGATCTTTTCTTCTCCATCCCCTTCTTCCAATATCCATAAGCCATGGTGAGCTCATAAAGATCGGTGAGCAAAGCAAGAGAGGTCCCATAGAGTTTTTCAGAGCGATATTGTGCATGCATAAATAAAACGGCCTTTTTCTAGTTAGCGCTACCGTCCATGCTAATAGGAAAAAGAGAAAAATAAAAGAAAAACAGCTCACTGCAAGTCCTTTTACCAATAGTAAAAAAAGTTAGAACAATAGAGCAATTTTATTATGCCGAAATTAAAACTAAAAAAAGCGAGATTGATCTATTTAAAGAAAATCTGGTATAATGAGCTCAAGATCATAAATATACAAATACATGCAAATCCTTATAACTCTCGCTCTTTTTTGCGGCTGTTTTCTTTTTCCTTTATCCTTGCAGGCTCTCACCTTAGGAGAGCAGCTAAGAAAGGGATCTGTCGGCGACTATACCATCACAGAGCAAGAAAATAATTACAGCTTACTTCTTTTGCGCGCTCTACAAGACGATACTGTCCTACTAGAAGAGATTACCATTCCCAGGGAGCAATTTGACTTAGGCAAACAAAACTGGAGACAATGGCTAAAAGAAGGCGCTAAGGGTCATACCTCTTGGATCCTTTACGAAATTAACCTAAAAAATTATACCCTTGTCGAAGCTTTTTCTGTGTCTAAAGGGGGATGGATTTATCTAGAAGGCTCTGATCATTTCCTCACTAGGCTCCTTTCACTTCCCTTAAGCAAAGTAGCCCTCTCAGAGAGAAAACATATCGGACCTTCTCCCAGAGATAAAGAATTTGATCTACGACCCCTCTGGAATCCCCCATACGTGGTAGAAGGGAAGAAAAACAAGACTTCCTTTGATGCTTGGAAAGCGCTCTGGCCTAAAGATGATTCCTTACTCTCCTCCTGCCAAATTCAAGTCTATATGGTAGACGCATTTGCTTTTCCCTACTGGGTGGAGGCTTCCAATGGACATTTTACCTACGCTATAAAAGCAGTGGATTCGGGAAGAAATTTATCTTCTCCTTATGACAGGCAAATCCCTCATAGACCCCCACTATTTCTTGCAGCTCCTGAAAAAAAAGGAACTTGTATAGAGATTACACTTCAACTGTCTCCTTACTATAAATCTTTTTCCCTCTTCGTATTCTCTGTTACCAACCCTGCAAAACTATTAGGCCCCATTCCTTTTCAAATACAACGCACAGATCAAGATCATAAAGCCATCGTAGAGGTGGCTATCACAGATTTGCAAACTTTTGCTCATAAAAATAGTCTTTACAAATGGGTACTCGTGCCCACAGATACGAACACTGTCTACGTGGAATCAGAAGATCTGTTTCGGATGCCCTAAATACCAGCGATTTGGAAAGTTGTGAACAAAGTTTCCACCGCCGTTTTTTTCTCTATGGCCTAGTGGCACTCCCCCTCTACTGCCTCAATGGGAATAAATTGTAAATAGCTAACAAGCAACAATTTGTGCAATTATTAACACGTTCTTTATATTGCCATTTTTCCGCGTTACTCATTTGCTTCTAGCGTCTCTATGGGAGGAAAAGCCCACGTTATGAACAATTTTTCCACACACGACTTAGGTAGTACCTTTCCGCTTTATTACAAACGATTTCCGCTCATTTAGGATATGTAGAAAATGCGCTAGCGGGCTATACTGCAAAAAGTCACTTATGTGAGGCTAAAGTTCTATGGGACGTGAAGCTAACCCATCCATTCTGCATATAGATGGCCTAGAAATCGAGCTAAGCTCCGATCTGAGCCACCTTTCTGAAAAGTTATCAAAAAAAGCGCTGATCGAATTTTGTCGCCTCGTAGAAATGGCCCAAGAAAATCCGCATTCTGCCTTTGACGATGTTCTCTCATTCAAAACAAGGCATCCTCATCTTCCTGAGGCGGACAATCTTCTTACCTACCTACATCTCATAAAAAAAGAAGTCGCTCTAGCAGAAAAGCTCATAGAGGAAAGTTATGCCAAGCACCCCAATTACCTCTTTGCTCAAATCAACTATGCAGACCAGAGTCTGCGAAAAAAGCAGTACCACAAAGTAAAAGAAATTTTCCCCTATTTTGATCTGCAAAAACTATTTCCTAAACGAAAAAAATTTCATGTATCGGAATACCGAGGTTTTATGACATTATTTAGTCATTATTTTCTCGAGCAAAACCAGCTGGAAATGGCCATGATTTATTATAAAAATGCGCACCTTGCCGACTCCTCCCATCCTTCCGTTGTTCTATTGGAAAAGAAAATTCGGAAAAAGAAGTTCTCTCATTTCCTCACGGGAAAAATATTTCTAAAGAAATGCAGACAAGTACTTGCCCGTATTTCCTAAAATACGTAGATTATACGCAATTTAACTTCTATCAAAGTTGTTTTTGATGCAAACATTTTTCTTCTCAAAGTCAGACTATTCCCTGAAAAAATCACTACACATTCTTCGCCATAGCTTCCCTATCTTTCAAAAACGAAAATATCGGTTAGCACATCAAGACAAAAAACGCCTAGAAAACAGTCTATGTGCTCTGCAAGAAGCGATTATGCAAAAGGATAGGCAAAAAGCCTCTGAGTGCGCAAAAACCGTAGAAATGTTAAGCAAAGAACATCTGCAAAAATCTTCTTTCGAAAAAGGAAGAGATTTTGTACTTGCCCTTACCTTCGCTCTATGTGTCGCTGTGCTGGTGAGACAACTCTGCTTTGAATTTTATGAAATCCCCACCGGCTCGATGCGCCCCACATTAGAGGAAAAAGATCGCCTGGTTGTCTCTAAGACAACATTTGGGATTAATTTGCCACTCACGCCCGAACACATCTATTTTGACCCATCCCTCGTACAAAGAAACGGAATCTTTATCTTCACGGGAGAAGATATGGATATTTCTGATGTCAATACAAAGTATTTTTATCTCTTT
>JAHFTP010000046.1 GCA_023265495.1 Chlamydiota bacterium | reverse complement strand
GCTATTAGCATTGCAAACAACTAAAAACAAATACAACGAATGACATATTACTTTACATAATTAAGATGGAGAAAAAATTATGACCAGTATTTCAAATGCAACAAGAACAATTCATTAATCCAGTATATGTCGATTAAGGGGAGATGCGATGTCCACTGTCTCTAGCGTATCTACTGAAACTTCTTCTAGTATAATGGAAAAATTTTCCTCTTTGCGAAGGGAATCGGAAGAAATAAGGCCCAATATTTTTGTTCATCGTGAGAAAGATTGTCCGGACTTTAGAGGAAGAACCATGACACTCATCACTCATATTGAGGCGAATCCGATTGGCAGACGATTATTTGAAAAAATCAATCGTTGTGTATCTCAGATCTATATTTGTCATGGTAAAACAGATGCAACACACTTCTGGCATGCTGATGATGCAGTTATTTATCCAGTCCAACTTATTACAACATTATCAGATTCTGATGATGGTGGCTGCGTTTCAATGCGAGGAGAAAAGATACCTCACCCCGCACATGTCTCTTTATTTCACGAAATGGTGCACGCCTATCATAGTTTGTCTGAGAATGGTCTGTCCCATCAAGCTCAATACTGCGATCCAATGGTATGGTCTACAGATGAAGAATATCGCACTATTATGGGATTCCCTTGGGAGGAAGAGGAAATTACAGAAAATGCTTTTCGCAGGGCTGAGCGACTAACGGAGAGGTTTGGTCATAATCCAAGTAGCCAACATCAACATCCACTGGTTACCGCTAGAATAAAACTATTAGGTTCTGTTCATGAAAGAAATCTCTCGATGCGTGCTGCAAAAATACTTGCCCCTCCTCCAATTGCGATGCTCACAGAGGCCGATTTAGGGCGAGATATTTGTTGGTGCTTATTAATCGGCTCTGATAGAGAGAACATCATTGTTGCACCTCTGAAAGGAGGAGTTGGACCCCACGATGAGAGTCGTGAAAAGACCTGTGTATCTCTAATGACGGATCTGACAGATCCATCATTATTAGAAATGAAAAAACTTATAGACCCATGCCTCCCGAAATTGAAAGAGCAAGGTTTCGAAGTACGAAATGTATGGCTTATTAAGACCAATCGATCAGAATTAACTCTGAAAGACTAAACTCATTCAGTTACACAAGCTTCCATGATTAATCCATGTATATCTATTGACACCGCTTCTAGAGAACAAATCTGATCATTGCACAGTCACATTAACCTATGCTTACCGGTGTTTTAAAGAGAAAATAAAAAAGCGACACTTCGAACTTGAAAAAGTTTCCGTGTCGCTTGAGAAAGAGAGCTTACGCTTTTTTCTTCTTAATGAACTCGATGACATCTCCAACAGTTTTGAGCTTTTCTGCTTCTTCTTCAGAGATTTCGAAGCCAAAACGCTCTTCAAATGTCATGATGAGCTCTGTGAGGTCTAAAGAGTCTGCATTCAAATCTTCTACAAAAGATTTTTGTGGGGAGACATCTGCTTGATCGACGCCTAGTTGCTCCACAACTATATCCATTACTTCTTTTTCAATTGCCATACATTCCTTTCCTTCCATTTACATTCCAATATAAAAATTACATTACCATCCCGCCGTCTACAGTGAGCACTTGCCCAGTGACATAATCGGACAACGAGCTGGCAAGAAAAATTGCCGCATTTGCTATATCTTCAGGATTTCCCATACGACCCATAGGAATCTGTCCTAAAATCCCCTCTCTCTGAGAATCTGATAGCACATCGGTCATCTTTGTTTTAATAAAACCAGGGGCTATACAGTTCACGCACACATTCCGTGTGGCAAGCTCTTTAGCAAGTGCCTTGGTAAATCCAATCATCCCTGATTTAGATGCAGCATAATTAGCCTGACCCGCATTTCCTGTCAAGCCTATTACAGAAGACACATTAATGATTTTACCATTTCTGGCTTTCATCATCACTCTTACTAAACTCTGGCATGTGTTGAAGACAGACTTTAGATTGGTATCTAATACCTCGTCCCAGTGCTCTTCTGTCATCTTCATGAGAAGATTATCTCTAGTGATCCCCGCATTGTTCACAAGAACATCTATCGTTGTCCACTGAGATAAGAGGTTTTGAATAGCCTCTTCCACAGATTTTTTATCCGCTACATTCACAAGTGCTGAGACAAACTGTTGCTCCGGAGAGCATCTTACACTTTCTAGTTCGCAGAGAACCTCTGCAGCTCTCTGCGCGTTCGTTCCAAAGATCGCTACATGCGCCCCTTGTTTCGCATAAGAGAGCGCTATTTCTTTCCCTATCCCCGCAGTGCCGCCTGTGATGAGGGTTTTTTTGTTTTTAAGTAGTTGCATAGAACTGGTCCCTTACTTTACTTAACGTTTCTAAATCTTCTACTTTCTCTACGCTTACGGTAGGGGAAGACACGCCAATGCGTTTATTCATGCCCTGCAAAGTCTTTCCACAGCCGATCTCTAGAAAAAGATCTACACCTCTTTGCATCATGGCTTGAATCCCCTTTTCCCAAAGGACGGGCTGCGTGACCTGCTCCACCATAAAGGTGCGCATAGCAGGTAAGCTAGAAACAAAATCCCCCGGGGTATTCATCACAACTTCTACGGAAGAATCTGCAAGCGCCGCGTTGTAGATCTTCAAAGAGAGCTTTTCTTTCGCCTCTTGCATGAGGGGGCTATGAAATGCTCCGGATACATCCAATGGAAGAACTCTCTTGGCCCCTTGTTCTTTAAGCACCTGCGCCGCACGAGATAGAGGATCTACAGCTCCTGCAATCACCACCTGTCCAGGACAGTTTACATTCGCAACAGATACTTCTTTCAAAGGAAAATGCTCTCTTAGCACTTCTGACACCTTTTCCGGCTCCATCCCTAAAACCACTTGCATAGATCCAGGATGTGTCTCACAAGCCTCATTCATAAAGGATGCCCTATCTCTTACAAGAAATAAGCACTCCTTAAAAGAGATTTTTTCAGCAGCGACAAGTGCTGTATACTCGCCGAGACTTAAACCCGCACAAAAAGCAGGTTCTATATCAGGAAACTGCCCTTTTATAACAGATAGAATCGCACAGCTCACAATGAAAATGGCGAGCTGACTATTTTTTGTTAAAGTTAACTCCTCTGCAGGACCATTAAAGATCAGATCGGAAAATGCATACCCCAGCAGACGATCTGCTTCATTAAAGACTGCTTTAGCTGCAGGGAATTGATCAGCAAAATCTTTTCCCATACCTACATACTGCGCTCCCTGCCCAGGAAAAAGAAAGGTCACTCTTTTATTCATGCCCGCTCTCCATAGTAAGAATAGAAGCTCCCCAAGTAAGACCAGCTCCAAAGGCTGTCAGAAGCAAGTTTTGCCCTGGAAGGATTTTTTGTTCTTTCAGTAGTTCATCCAGTGCTATCCCCACAGAGGATGCAGAGGTGTTTCCATATTTATGAATGGTCATATATACCCGCTCCATAGATACATCAAATCGCCTTGCTATCGCCTCAATAATGCGGATGTTGGCCTGATGAGGGATGAGCCAGCTGATAGCAGCTTCTGTAAGTCCTGCTCTGTCTAAGCAGGTCTTCGATGCAGATTCCATCCTTCTCACCGCATGCTTAAATACCTCTTTCCCTTCCATCCGAAGAAAATGGAGCTCCTGCGCAACTGTTTCTTGCGTCGCAGGCCTGCGAGACCCCCCCGCAGGAAGGATGAGCAGCTCAGCAAGCTCTCCATCAGAGCCTAAGTTCACATCGCGGATGCTAAGGCCCGCCACTTTAGACGAACTAACCACGCAAGCTGAAGCCCCATCTCCAAATAGAACGCATGTGTTGCGATCCTTGTAGTTCACAATAGAAGAGAGCTTCTCTGAGGCTACCACTAACACATTTTTATAAAGGCCTGACTCAACAAAAGACTTGGCAATAGCCAAGCCATAGATGTACCCGGAACAAGCCGCCTGGATGTCGATTGCAGCAGCGTTCGTTGCCTTAAGACGAGATTGTAGTAAACACGCGGTGCTAGGAAATATATAATCGGGAGTGAGCGTAGCACAAAGGATCAAGTCAATCGCATCCGGACTTGTCTTTGCACTCTCTAGAGCCTTTAGACAGGCTTGGTATCCCATGTCTGAGGTGAACTCATCTTTATCTGCTATGCGGCGCTCTTTCATCCCTGTACGCGTTACAATCCACTCATCTGTGGTCTCTACCATCTTTTCCAGATCTTGGTTCGTCAGCACTTGCTTGGGCAAATAAGCACCTGTACCTATAATTCTCGCCTCACTGGGCATAAGTATTCCTTAAGCTAAATTAAAAAAAATGCTATCGTTGCAAGCATCAATTTTACCCCACTTACAGAAAAAAACGAAAGCAGTATTTTCACAAACCGGAGTGACAAAAAAAAGAGAGTAGAAAAAAATCCACTCCCTCTTTTCAAAAACCTTATACTCGCTCTCTTTATACAAGAGACACTCTACTAGCAGTGAGCTTTACTTTTTGCTCTGTCCTTTCCCGACAGCGCCAATAGGGTGCAGATGGATAACCGAAACTAATATTCTCCCAGCTGAACGTTTGTCTTTTATCTGAGTCTGTTACGCCACCTTTTGTATCTGCAATGAACTGAGCCAGAGGCAAATTCCCTTTTTGAGCAGCCATAGCTAGGGGGGTGTAACCATAACAGGAAAAGCATGCATATGAGGCTTGGAGCTCCCTTTCTAGTTGACTTTTGTCGAAATAAACATCGAAACTGCTACTAGTTGGCCCTACATAAAACTCTCCATCACAGGAAGCTCCTTTGCGGATGTACCTCTTTACAGCCTCCGTATCATTGGCAAGGAGAGCCTTGCACATCCTACGCGTAATACGACATCTTTTAGCTTCAGGTAGAGAATCTCCGAAATTTTGCGCTCCTTGCAAAGGAGAACACTCATTCTGTGCAATGAGAGCGTCATATCCAACCTCTTGCATTTTAGCTACGCACTCAGGCGCCAGCTCTAAAGACTGTAGATGTTTGATCAAACTATTCTTATTGACACAGCGACTTTTTCCTCCGATGTCTACTTGCACGGAACATCCAAAAAGCTTTGTTATACATTTTGTGAGAGGGTCTGTATACACCCTTACAGTTCTTCCCAAACATTTCGCAGGCCCTTTGTCTTCTAGTTGACCTATGTAGAGCCTTCCCTTACCTGTGGCAGAAATAATTGGCATAATAAACTCCTAATTTTTATCTTGCATCGCAGACTATAACAATCAATACAATTTACATCAAGTTAATACATGTAATTAACATTATTAAACAATTATTGGTATAAAAACAGGAAATAAATATTTTCTATTATAAAAAACCAAAAAAAACAAGAGCTTTTTTTAAATAGAAAATTCGCTATGATACACACTAAAAATATGAGTATCCCCGTATGGCAAAATACCCAGAGACCTTGACCACCCTTCTTAGCTATTTAAGAAAACTCCCAGGAGTCGGGAGCAAAACAGCGGAGCGTTACGGCTTCCACCTGCTGGAATGGAAAGAAGAGAACTTGCACCACCTATCTACAATCCTCTCTGAGATAAAAAGTAAAATTCTCTACTGTCCCAAGTGCCACTGTTTTTTAGATGAGACCGCTTGTTATTTTTGTGATGCACAAAAAAGAGACCCTTCCACTCTTTGCATTGTCTCGTCTGCAAAAGACGTCTATCCCATCGAAGAAACAAAGATCTATAAAGGCTTGTACCATGTGCTGGGAGGATTACTCTCCCCGTTAGAGGGACGACTTCCTAAAGACTTGCAAATAGAAGATCTCAAAGAGAGGATCGTATCCATGCAGATACAAGATGTCATTTTAGCCTTGGATTCCACCATTGAAGGCGACGCCACCTCTCTTTTTTTAAAGGAGGAAATAGGTAAGTGGTCAGCAGCTAGTGTGTATCGACTGGCCATGGGGATTCCCCTAGGTAGCAGTCTCGATTATATCGATGCGGGAACTCTAGCCAAAGCCTTTTTGGGGAAACAAAACTTTTAGCTGACACTTTCGGGCTTCTTAAACCTAGAACGGATAAGGACCTCCTTGCCTTTAAAGGCAAATCCCAGGTGTAAGATCCTACGGGCTTTGTTTTCTTAGGAAATTTCGTCTATATATCTATTTTTTTATCAGTCTTTTCGATGGTAGAAGAATGATCGAGAATCGATTAGACGCAATGAGGCTCCCTCTTTATTGATCATCAGAAGGCTCCCAAAGCCCGAATTGCTAGAAAACTTTTAGCTTGCTTGCAATAATTCTGATTATTTTCTTATAATCGGCGCGATCCAAAAAGAGAGAAAGGAAGTACCACACACGTTTAGCCCCATTTTTCCTTATTGGACACAAATAAGACTTCAAACCGCAACATAAGTAGTAGATCCTCCATGACGAGCCGCTTTCTTCTTTGCACCTCCCTATTTCTCATGACCGCCTCCCCTATGCAGCAGATTTTCTCTGTGGAAACAAACTCTGTCCAAGCTTATGAAAGAATGACCGTTGGACACATCGATATCGCACCAGAGAACCTCCCACCTAATGCCTCTTTTGATTCTAAGGCTGCTTTGGCTAAGCTAAAAACACAAGTAGGGGACCCCTTTTCCCAATCCACCTTTGACGAAGATCTAAAAGCCTTATCAGAACAATATGACCGCATAGAGCCCTCCCTAGAGGTACATAACAACCAGCTGTATATCACGCTGAAGATTTGGCCCCGTCCTATGGTTCGCACAATTAAGTGGGAAGGAAATAAACATATCAAAACAAAAGCCCTGCAAAAAGAGCTGGGCATTAAGCCAAATAATACATTTAACCGTCAGACCTTCAACAAAGCCTTCAATAAAGTGAAGGAATTTTACGTTAAAAAGGGCTATTTCGAGTCCCAGCTGCATTATAGAGTCGTTCCCGACTCCAAAACAAACGAAGTGGATATCTTTATAGAAGTGCGAGAAGGCAGATCAGGACAAATCGACAACATCGCCTTCCATGGATTCACAAATAAAGAGAGAAGCGAGCTCTTAGAGATGATCTATACCAAGAAATATAATCTCTTCTTAAGCTGGCTTACAGGCAATGGCACATACAATGAGGAAGCCCTAGAACAGGACCAGCTCACCATTATTAATTACCTGCAAAACAAAGGGTATGCCGACGCAAAAGTGACTATCAAGATTGTAGAAGCTAAGTCTGCCGGAAAAATCATTATCGACATCACAGCAGACAGAGGGCAGATCTATCACTTTGGAGCCATCACTTTCGATGGAAATCACCTATTCAACGATGAAGAAATAGAAAAGATGTTCCTGGCCAGGCCGGAAGGAATCTATTCCCCTGAGAAATTGAGACAAACGGCGCAAAATATAAAAGACCTATATGGAAGAAAGGGGTACATAGAGACAAACGTCGAATATGAAACAAAACTTGTCTCTGACAAGCCTATGTATAATGTACAATTCGTGATTGAAGAAGGGGCCGAATATAAGATCGGTCTCATCCACGTCATAGGGAATGCGCAAACGCAATCTCACGTCATTTTACGCGAATCCCTTCTTGTACCCGGGGAAACCTTTGACTCAGCAAAACTTAAAGCCACACAAAGAAAACTAGAGAACATCGGATACTTTAAAAGTGTCAACGTCTATGCGGTAAGAACGCAAGATGACGTTCTGCTCGGAGAAAATTATAGAGATGTCTACATCGAAGTAGAAGAGACTACTACGGGTAATGTCAGCTTGTTTTTTGGGTTTAGCACGGCGGACTCCATCTTTGGAGGACTTGATTTAACAGAGACAAATTTTAACTACCTAGGAGTTTCCCGTATCTTCAAAGATGGGATCTCTGCGCTAAGGGGCGGCGGCGAATATGCTCATGCCAAGATCAGCGTGGGAGCAAAACAAAGGGCTTATACAGCGTCCTGGATGACCCCATACTTAAGAGACTCGCTCTGGAGGCTCGGTTTTGAAGCGACGCAATCTACAAGCAGCCTCCAATCGAAAGACTATAACATCGTGACGACAGGGGGGTCTGTATACACCTCTTATCCACTGAACTCTCTATGGACTTTTGGCTCTAAATACCGTATACGCAATGCAGACATCCATATCGCAAAAAACACAAGCCCGGCAGAAAGACAGCAGGCAAAGAATAGCGGTATCATTTCTGCTCTCAGCAGCTCCATTACGTTCGACTCAACAGACAGCGCCATGAAACCTCATAATGGCTTCCGATCCTATCTAGAGGCGGAATTTGCTGGCATCGGAGGAGATTTTACTTTCTTCCGCTGCGGTTATATCAACTCCTACTACACACAGCTGTGGCGTCGTGGGATCATGAAATATCGATTTGATTTACGATTCATCCAACCTTTTGGGATGACAGACGGCTCTACAGAAGTTCCCCTCAGTGAAAAGTTTTTCATGGGCGGAGAGAACTCTGTAAGAGGATACAGAGCCTTCGACTTAGGTCCTCACTATCAAAATGGAGACCCCACTGGGGGTATCTCTGCTAACCTTCTATCCATAGAATATCTGCATGAAACATTCCGTTTCCTAGACCTTTTTCTTTTTGCTGATGCTGGCGCGATCTCCTTAAAAGCCTGGGAGATAGGCACATTTCGCCTTAGCTATGGCTTTGGAGCGAGGCTAGAGCTCATCAATCGAATACCGATGATTATAGGTATGGGTTTCCCTGTAAATCCCGATGGAACAAGCGAAGTACGTAAGTTCTTCTTTTCCATGGGGGGACAATTTTAAACATCAAGGAGTATAGGAACATGATCTCTCGTAAATTTTTTGTAGCAGCTACAGCTGCATCTTTAGCATTATGTGGACTTGCTAGCGCTGCTGACAGCGTGTCTTATGGAATAGTGAATTTCACCAACTGCGTCACAGATTCAAAACTGGGCAAAGAGGAACAAGCTTCTTTTGAGAATTTGAAAAAGCAGTTCACCTCTCATCTGGAGGAAACAGAAAAGCAAATTACTGAGCTTTCCTCCAAGTTTAATGACCGCGAATACATGGATGGTTTATCCCCTGAAGCAGAAGAAGAGATGAAAACAAAGATCCGCACATTGAACGAAGAGTTGAACCGTTACCAAAATCAGTATTATCAAGTGCTTAACCAAGCCAACATGCGTGTAATCCAAGCCATTAGCACGGGCATCAACACAGCTGCTGAGAAAGTATCCAAAGAGAAAAAACTCAGCATGGTTCTCAACAAAGATGCTTGCTTCTTCTATTCTCCAACTCTTGATGTGACCAACCTCATCGTTGCAGAGATGGATAAGGCCTATGAGCTAGATGCAAAAAAACAGCCTACAGCGAACGCTGCAGCTGAAGCGCCAACTCAACCTGCTGCAGAAGCGACAAAGGCGAAATAGGATGACTAGAGATTTAGCTAAAAAATACACTTTAAAAGAGCTCGCTGCGCTTACGCAGACAGAGCTGGTAGGTGATCCAAGCCATATTATTACTGGCGTGGATTCCTTAGAAAAAGCGGGCAGCTCTGATGCTTCCTTTTTAGCTAATTTCAAATACCAAGAGGCGATGCTCCAGTCAAAGGCTGGAGTCATCTGCCTTGATCGCCATGCAGAAAAACTACCCGAAAGGAACTACCTTCTCTCCGACAATCCCTCCCGTTCTTTTCAAAAGATTGTCGAGCTATTTTTAGTATCTGCCTATAACCAATCTGGTTTTACAGGCATCCATCCAACAGCTGTGATCCACCCCAGTGCAAAGCTGGGAAAAGATGTGCACATAGGTCCCTATGTAGTCATCGACCAAGGCGCTGAGATAGGGGATGAAACGAAGCTCTATGCATTCTCCTACATTGGATCCGGCGCAGTCATCGGCTCGAAGTGCATCCTATACCCTCACGCCGTCGTACGAGAAAAGTGCATCTTAGGCAACAGGGTCATCCTCCAACCCGGAGCTGTGATAGGCTCCTGCGGTTTTGGGTTTATTACCAATGCGAAAGGAGAACACACAAAACTAGACCAACTAGGCATTGTTGAAATTGACGATGACGTAGAGATCGGAGCCAATACGACAATAGATAGGGCTCGCTATAAAACTACACGCATCGGCCTTGGCACCAAGGTGGATAACCTCGTCCAAATAGGACATAACGTAACCGTAGGCATGCATAACATCATTGTGTCACAGACCGGCGTTGCAGGCTCTGCCAAGACAGGAAGAAACGTTGTTCTAGGTGGACAAACAGGCGTCGTAGGACATCTAGAAATAGCCGATGGCGTCATGATTGCAGCCAGGGGAGGAATCAGTAAATCCCTACCTAAAACAGGCAAATATGCCGGAAGCCCTGTCATGCCTCTTTCTGATTATAACAGGCAGCAAGTCCACCTCAGAAAAATCGAGCAATACGTCAAAAAGATCGAAGATCTGGAAAAACAAATGCAAGCGCTAGAGAAAAAGTTTGCTTCAGAAAAAACAGTGGGGTAAAGGGGGCCAGCCCCCTTTAGATCGGCGAGTAGAGGTGACCATTACTTGTCACCTCCCTCATAGAACCGGACGTGCCCTATTAAGGCATCCGGCTCCTAAATATGACATCGAGTATTA
>JAHFTP010000045.1 GCA_023265495.1 Chlamydiota bacterium | reverse complement strand
ATTTTACTACGGAGAGGTTCTTCTCCATAGCGGAGATGGATGTCAGGCTGTTCGTAAAATTGCTGAACAAAAAAGTGGTGGGTATCTCGTAAAGGCGCAAAAGAATGCGATAAAACTCTTGCAGGAGGTGATCGAGGCGTATAAATTACTTGGCGCTCGCGGTCTCGTACATATGGACGTCAAACCGGAGAATATCATTATCGACTGGACTGTCGAGGAGATGATTAAGAAAGTGTGGATAGGGGATTTAGAAACCCTGCGCAGACAGCCGTTTATTCGTTATGGGGACATATGTATATGGCTATATCAGCTGGCCCCTGAGGGTGTGGCTCAATTAGCTAAACATGTAGAGGTAGCTAGGGAGGTATCGACATGTGGCTATTCCAGTAGGAATGGCTATTACCATGTAACAACGGGACGCAAACGCGAGGAGATGATCTTATGCAAAATGTGGTGTCCTTCCATGAGTAAAGCTGTCGGAGATCTCTTGCGTCAAAGGGCCCAGAAGTCAGAGGAGCTGCTCACCTGCATACGTTATGCAGAGGAAGCGGGTTACTCTCCTCGCCTGTTCACTGAGGAAGGGTTGGATGCCTTTGCTGACGACGCTCCGGGGGATCCTGTCGAGCTTGAAAATTTTGCCCGCCGTTTTCATGTGAAGATAGATCCGAGAAGTGAAGCGTTTTCTGTAGGGTTTATGCTTGTACTGCATTGCATGGAGGCATTTGTCAGTCATGGCGTGTTCCCTGTTACTCATCCTGTGAATGTGCTCATGGATCGAATCTTACTAGGGGAGGGTGGGACGGGTGGGTTGTTAGACCCGAACCCTCTTACGAGGATGA
Source organism: Chlamydiota bacterium (assembly GCA_023265495.1). GTDB lineage: Bacteria > Chlamydiota > Chlamydiia > Chlamydiales > Rhabdochlamydiaceae > JAHFTP01. The sequence continues at coordinate 9,761 of JAHFTP010000045.1, read as the reverse complement.
CGCTCGCCCAGGCGGAAGAGTTGTTTTTAGCAGGCATTCCCGAGGAATTAAGAGATCCCGTTCTCTCCAGCTCTACGGTCGGAGGATCCTCATAAGCTAGAGGCCTTTCTAGTCTGAATTTGTCTTTAACTAATTTGCAATAAACAGGTTGGGGTGGCAGTGGCCATTTCTCCCCGTGCTGGCTCGATCTTTTTTGTACACAAACATCTTCTAACACACTGATTTTCTTTGCTATAACCCCCATGTGCTGCATGTAACATTTTTTTTATCTGCAATTGTCTGATTTATAGTGATTAATGCGTGGTTTGTAATTAATTAAATTAATAATCAAACTAGTGTAATTATAATTAATTTATGATAGAATAATAATTATAAAAACGGTATTAATTCATTAAACAATAAGTAATGAGTATGGGAATAAAAGTAGATCAAAATTTACAGGCATTGCTGGTGGCGTTAGAGACTCCCGTAGAGAGGGCTGAACGTAAGTTTTCTGCAGACGAAAAGCGTAATATTCAGGGGATAGCTGAGGCCATTATAGGGGATCTCGGTCGTTCTCATACTCTGAGTTCCTTCGAGTCTATAACTAAAATACAAATAAGATTCGAGCATATACAGGTCGCCGGCTTATTGGACGGTTTTTGGAACACTCACAAGACGGAGGGGCTTATTCTCTCCGTCTTAGATCGGGTGCATGACAAAACTTCCCAAAGGAAGGTAGAGGAATTAGATGCAATATTGCAGGTATATGAAGAAGGACTGCGAAGTGGGGCATGGTCTGCGGATCATCCCTTCCCTGAAGTGACGCAGAAGCGCATCCGAGAGTTGTCTGCACAAATCCTAAGTAGAGCTGGTGAAGATGCTCTAACTACATCTGATCGCGCAGCTCTTATTGCAATGCAAACGAAGCTTGAGCTCCAGCCTGCCTTTTTGGATGCGGGTGGGCTAGCTGAGGAGACGAAAGAGAGCATTCGCTCCGTCCGAAATCTGCGGCCTGTCCAAACTCTCCTACAACAGAAGGTAGAGGAATTAGATACAACACTGCAGATATGTGCAGGTGGACTGCGAAGTGGGGCATGGTCTGCGGAGCGTCTCCTCCCTGAAGTGACGCAGAATAGAATCCAAGAGTTGTCTGCACAAATCCTAAGTAGAGCTGGTGAAGATGCTCTAACTACATCTGATCGCGCAGCTCTCATCAAAATACAAACGAAGCTTGAAGACTGGTCCGATTTGTTGGATGCGGGTGGGCTAGCTGAGGAGACGAAAGAGAGCATTCGCTCCGTCCGAGATCTGCGGCCTGCCCAAACTCTCCTGCAGAAGGTAGAGGAATTAGATACAACACTGCAGGTATGTGCAGGGCTATTCCCTTCCCTGGCAACGCAGAATAGAATCCAAGAGTTGTCTCAGAGCATTGTCGACGAGTATAGCAGTTTAGGTGAAAATGTCGTTATATGTGACAGCATACGAGACAATTTTGAGAGGGATAGAGATTTGTGGAAGGAAGATGTGCTAGGGGATGTCGATCTTGCTGTGCGATATTTGTCTAGGGATTTCGTAGATACAAATCTTGTAAGCTCTATAGGAAAATATAACGCAGCTGTTGGCCGTCCTGGAAATATTCTAGCTGATTGTGCAATCGACATTTGGAAACAATGCCTGGAGATAGAAATGCAAGAAAGGCTCCACCCCTCTACAGATGATGAAAGGAATTATTTACAAGAAGATCTTACCCGATTAGGGGTGCGATGTAGCAAGGAAGTCCGGTATACGATTGCTCGTATAGCAAAAGTCCTGCAAGGAAAAACACTTGATTCCCCACTGTCATTGAAGTTGAAAGATGTAACCCTACTGATAATCGGAAATAAGATCATCGTCAAAGATCGCTATGGTAAGCCTAGGGGCTCAATTAAAAAAGAAAGTAAGCGTTGGAAGGAACATGGAGACTCTAGTGCCCGACTGGGAGAGGGGTCTTTTAATCGTGTTTATAGAGCCTTTAGTATCCATTTAGCAGATCTATCTGTGACAAGAATAGGCCTGCAAAGACCAGTAAGAAGACCTACTAACCGTGAAGAGGCTGCAACAGCTGAGGCGACTATAGCACTCCATAAGCATTTAAGAGACACATATTCGAGTGTTCCTCTCGTTACTGTGGACTTTCATCAGGCGAGCAGAGTGGGTAGCAGCAAAGCAGAAGATAGAATCGAATATAAAGCAGGGCACTGCTATGGGCTGGTTCCCATCCACAGCGGGGACGGAATAAAAGCTCTTGACTCAATTATCAAACAAAGTAAGACAGATCCTGTGAAAGCACAAAAAAATGCGGTAAGGCTCATCAAGGGAATCTTCGAGGCTTATAAGCTACTTGCCGCACAAGGTCTCATGCACGTAGACATCAAGCCGGAAAATATTCTTGTAGACTCGGATGCTGAAGGTAACATTGAGAAAGTGTGGATCAGCGATGTAGATACCATACGGAAACAACAGTTCATACACTACCGAGATATTACCGCATGGTTTTACCAAATGAGTCCCGAGGTCCTTGCACAATTAGACAAACACCATGCGGTTATTCATGACCTTCGAACTTATTCCAAGGGACAAAGAGAGAGTTACGGGAAAGAAGACAACTTCGGACAGTTTATCATAAAAAATGACGATATGTCTCGGTATCTAAAACAGTTCCCTGCTGCAAAGCTCACTATCCGTCATCTATTGGGAGGTTCAGGGTCGGAGACCTCTGCAGAGGGCAGGGCTTTAAAAGGCTACGCACATAAAGGAGGGTATGTCCCTCTTGCATTTGCCGGAGGGGCTTTAGGTGCCTTTACAGAGGGTGTTCGCGGGGACACTGTGATCGAGAGCTCTGTTGATATTGAGCGTTTTCATGTGAAGATGGATCCTAGGAGTGAAGCGTTCTCCGTTGGCTTTATGCTCATAGGAAAATGTATGAGCCGGTTAGTCAGAGGAGGGGTATTTAGGGGAGATGATCCCTTATGCGAGCTTGTAACAGGTATTTTATATGGTAGTCAGGCGCCGGTCGGAGGGAGGGGGAAAATGTGGGGTGGGCTATTGGACGAGAATCCCTCAACGAGAATAACGCTTGCTCGGGCGGAAGAGTTGTTTTTAGCTGGTGTGCCAGAATCGTTGAAAGATGATCCCACGCCCTCCTCCTCCTCCTCCCCATAAGGCAGTGGGCTTTTTACTGGCTAAACTCCCTCATTTTTAGATCGATGAGATGTTTAAGGCCTGCGGGGATAGTGAAACAATCTCTCTATGGAGATGCAAGAAGGCATTGAAACCTAAAATTTTATCTGTTATTATGAAGTTTAATAGAGATTCTGGTAGTAGAGCTGAGGGAAAAGGTTTTTTTCTTGCTATTTTTCTGTCCGACAGGAAAACTTCTTTTTTCTTAGCTAGAGCATTGCTTAGCGCTAAAAAACGATACTTATAAGTATATTTACAAGGAGGACTTATCCATGTCATTGGAAAATGCGAAGGCCAATCTAAAGGAATTCGGCAAGGAGCTTAATTTAGAGCTGGTCTTAGATGAAAACTACACGTGTATTTTAGGCATTGATAATACCTTTTCTCTGCACATAACTTACGAGCCAAATTCTGATCGTCTTTATCTCTATTCCCCCATACTAGATGGACTCCCTAAAGAGGATAAAATCAGACTCAAGCTCTATGAAGCTCTGCTCGAAGGTTCTATGCTCGGCGGACAGATGGCCGGCGGCGGCATAGGCGTTGCTGTTCCAGAAGAGCTCATTTTGATGCATTGTGTTTTAGAGATGGGTGTGGGCGCAGACGCTTCTTCCCTGAGAAGATTTGCTCCTTTATTTGTAGAAGCAGTAGAGAAGTGGAGAGAGAAAGCGAAAAATATCATAGAGGGCAGAGAAGTGCCTAAAGATGTACCTCCGCCTCCTACCGTTACAGGCAAACCGGGCGAGCGCTTCATTAAAATTTAATGGTCATTAAAGAAGATCTATTCTTTAGGAATAGGTCTTCTATCCGTCTAGTTCGATCTTTTTATCTAGGATTCTCAGAGATACGCGCAAGTCGTTGTCTTTACTGTCTATCTTTTCTTGGATATTTCTTACGCTTGACATCACAGTGGAGTGGTCTCTTTGAAAAAAATCCCCTATTTGAGCAAAAGGCATTTTGATTTTTTGCCTGCAGAGGAACATAGACACCTGTCTGGGTAGGGAAAACTCTTGAGATTGGGCTTTGCCTAGGATGTCCTCATTTTTTATTCCAAAGTGCTCAGAGACAAGCTGGACGATTTTCTGGGGGGAGAGCTGCAGTTTTTTTTCTTTTTCAATGAGGTCCTCTAAGAGCTTAGCAATTTCATTTTCTTTTAGATCCAGGCTCTGTTCCCTGCAAGTGGTAGGAAAGCGTAAAATCAGAGCTTCCAGCGCTCTATGCAGTGATTTTACATTGTAGGAGAACGTGTGAATGAGAAAATGAATGACTTCTTCTTGCAGGGGAAATTGTAGGCTCGTACATCTATTTTGCAACATGCGAGATAAATCGTTGTCTTCTAGTTTGGCAATCGAGAGGGTAAGACCCCATTCAAATCGGCTGATGAGTCTCGGCTCTATGTCTTGCAGAAGAGAAGGATGGCAATGGGCCGAAAGAAGAATTTGTTTGCCTTCCATGTGTAGGGCATTGAAAGTGTGGAAAAATTCCTCTTGTGTAGCGAGCTTCTTTGCAAAGATATGGATGTCGTCTACAAGTAGCACATCCACGTGGCGGTAGGCATGTCTAAATGTTTGCATGTTCCCCATCCTAATGGCTTGGACGACATTTTCCGTGAAGGTTTCTGCTTTCACATAGCAGGCCTGCAAGCCACCTTTTTGCAGGAGGGCTGCTGCAGCCATAAGAAGATGGCTTTTTCCCGTGCCGGACGGCCCATAAAGGAAAAGGGGGTTGAACTGCCCGAGCTTGGTAGTAGGAGAGAAAGAACAAAGAAGGGAAAGGACATTGACGGCCATCTCATTCCCGCTGCCCCGGATAAAATTTTCTAATGTGGCCGACGGGTCACATACGTCTTTAACTAGGGGTAAAATGGGGGAGGGCTTTATCTCTATTTTCACCGGGGTCTTATGCTTCTTATTCTCTTGGGCGTGGGGTATGTTAATATGAACTTTTATCGGTGTGAAGTTGCTATTGACGAGCTTTTTTTGGGCTAAGTCTCTCACATGCTCTTCAAACCACTGCAGCTGAAATGTATCAGACGCCTCTAAGTAGATGTTGGCTGCGTCAAAGTGAACCACTTTTACTGTGCGCAGCCATTTGTTTACATTGACTTCTCCAAGCTCTTTTTCTGCAGCATTAAGAAACGTATCCCATGCTTCCATCTCTCATAACCTTAGGGCTTATTTAATCGTGATGGTTGTACTTGTATTCTTAATGCGTTTATTTGTAAACCACTGCTGTAAAATGCCAAGAGCCATGGAAGAGAGCCAGTACAGATTGAGTCCTGAAGGGAAATGGTAGAACATCACGGTAAAAACAATGACCATGATGTTACCCATCATTTTTTGTTGTTTTTGTTGGTCGGTAAGAAGTTTTTTATCCTTGGGAAGAGGAGAAGAGAATTTTTGCTGGCAGTACATCACAGCGCCTAGGAGGAATGGCAATAAGTGGAAATCTGTTCCAAAGAAAATAATAGGGTAATTCCAGCTGAAGACAATATCAGGGGAAGTTAGGTTATTGATCCATCCGGGGATGAAGGTGGCGCCCCTTAAGTCGAAGGCTGATTTCAGCAGGTCGAACATCCCTATGAGGAAGGGGATCTGTATGAGTATCGGGAAACACCCGGTGAGGGGGTTTACTCCTTTCTCTCTATAGAGGGCAACGACTTCCAGCTGCGCTCTTTTAGGGTCTTTTTTGTATTTTTCCTGTATAGCAGTTACTTGAGGAGCAATCTGCTGCATGCGCAGGGAGGATTTTATCGACCAGCCGTTGAGCGGGTAGAGCATCACTCTCAGCGCAATGGTGAGCAGTATGATAGAAATACCCCAGGAGCTAGTGACCTTATAAAAAAGCTTCATCAAGATGAAAAGGAACTTAGCAAACGGCTCAGAGATAAAAGTAAACCACCCCTGGAAGCTCAATGCGGAGATGTAGCTAGGATCGGATCCGGTAGTAGGGTCTATAAAGGTGGTGTCCAGCCTTTTGAAAATCGTATCTTCGTAAGGGCCTGCAAACACACGGATAGTTGTCGTCTGAGAAGAGACATTTTTTAAGGGGAGGAGGATCTCATAGCCCGGATATTTGTCTGCGGGGTAGAGGTCGTAGTGTGCGTCGATGATGCTGAGCCTCGTCGGTGCAGACGCTCCGGAGAGTGTTTGCACTTTGAACCCGGAGCCCATTTCATTTAACGGGTTTACAATAAGGCCTAAAAAACCGTTGGAGTTGCTCAGCCAGGTAGGATTTACTGAGGTGAAGGCTGTTGATCCCTTTGGCAGGGAGATGTTTTCTACCTGATTTTTTTGGTTGCGCTGCAGTAGATATTTTAGCGAAGGGGAGAAATTATCAGAGATCAGCTCCACTTCAGGGACTCCTGTAGTGATCCATACGTCCCTTGCGTCGCCCTCTATACGGATGGATAGATCAAAACAATAGGGTGCATCGGTCTTATCCGCAGGAAAGGAATAGGTCTTTACGATTCTACGGTAAGAGTCGGAGGCTTCAAGCTGGATCAGGTCTTTTTCGTAGCTGGTGACTTTGTAGCTGAGCTTTGCGATGGTAGGGTCGCTGGACACCGTAGCAAAAGCGTAGTGCTCTGCAGGCGTTAGGAACTGGACATTGTTATTAGGGCCGAGGATGCTTCTTCTTAAAAGGGGGTAATATCCTCCGAGGGATCCCTCCTGCAGGGTAGCTTGCCCATCTTTTAGAACGTAAGAAGGGAAAGAAGGATAGTAGTCATTATAGGGGTAGTCCTTTTCCATGGTGCGATCGAATTCTATGGGGAGGACAATGCTTTTTTGTTCTTTTTCTGTCTTCAAGGGGAGGTTGATCTCCGCAACGGCGCCGCCGAGCGTCGAGATAACGATTTGTTGATAGGCATTTTCTAGGACATAGTATTGCTGGGCAGTTGTAGGAGAAGAGGGCTGCGGCGCGGCAGCGGCAGGGGCTATCTGCTGCTCCACTCTTTTTTGTGCAATAGCCGTTTGCTTTCTTTGTTTGTCTTTTGAGTCGAACCATTGGTTCACAAAAAATAGGGATGCAGAAAGAATGATGACAAAAAGTATTGATCGTTTATCCATAAAACAGGGCGCCCTTCAAAAAGTTATTGTAAGATAGGGATACTACCACAGAGAAGATTTATTCGCCAAAGACTTGCTTGCGTCAAGATGTGCATGCTATTTTCGTAGGAGGGGAGGGAGGTGTTTGTTACATTGCAAGCCGATTGCGATGCAAAGGACCATAAGTCCATAGCTCCAAAACCAGGAGTTGTGGACTTGGTCATAGCGAAGGAAATAGCTGGGTAGCGCCATAATAATCAGCAAGATAGACCAAATTCCGGCAAGGATCCAATTGATCTTGAGGAAATCCGTGCTCTGCCAATATTTGGGGTCTACTTCCTCTTTGGCATATTGCAAAGTAAATGGCTTGCCAATGATCATGGAAAAACAAACAATAACGGCCAAGGCTGAATGAATCAGCCTTAAGGTGCCGGTGGGAGTTATATCCACAAGCATAAACCGGCCATTGACAACTAAAAAGGTAAACAAAGCAGCAGATCCCCAAGGGAGCACAAATCCTTTCTTTAATTCTTTGAAGTTGCATAAGAGAGTTAAACCCAAAGCGCCGCTGCTGCTGAGTACTAGCAGCTGTGTGCTATTTCCATAGAATACACCGAAAAATATCCAGGGAATGAAGGCGGCAAGGATATGACTCTTTAATAAGAACAATAATTTTTTAAGCATGGTTTTTGTTCACTTTCTCTTATTTAGCTTTTTTTCTGAAAAAGAGTAAATATTTTTCTTGGCAAAATGGCACTTCCGTAGTAAATGGAAGTTTGGGATATCTTATTATAGGCAACACACATGTGTAAAAAAAGAATTTTTTGCTCTCTTTTCTTAACGACAGCTTTTTTCAGTGAGATGCAGGCACAGGAAGAAGTTGTTAAAGATTCTTCCCTTTGTGACAACTTCACACCACATCCTATGCGTGTTACCATGCGCCACATTGAGGGTAATGGCGTTGGCTATAATCAAGGGTATAGTACGTTAGAGGGGTTCTTTACATTGCCGGACTCAGCAAATAAATCGTGGGTTCCCTTTTTAGATCTTAGGGGACATATGTTCAACAATGGAAAACCTGCGGCTAACGCAGGTCTTGGCCTGCGCTATGTAGGATCTCGTGTTTGGGGGGCTAATGCCTACTACGACTATCGAAAAACCAATCATGTGAGCTATAACCAAGTGGGAGCGGGCCTCGAGACCCTAGGCAGGCTTTGGGATTTTCGCATTAATGGGTATCTTCCCGTAGGGACGAAGGCGAAATACTTTGATACGGAAATGGAAGGATTCGAGGGGAACTTTTTGATCCTTTCTCGCAGAAGAGAATTTGATATGAAAGGTGGTAATGCAGAAGTGGGAGTGCATATCACCAATAATAAATATGCAGCTCTTTATGCAGCTGTAGGCCCCTATTATCTCGACTTTGAAGGGACGAACACCTGGGGTGGGGAGGTGAGACTCGCCTTAGATGTGACAGATTATCTCCGTTTCGAGGGGAACACGTCGTATGATAGTATCTTTAACTATGTAGCCCAAGGCCAGCTCAGTGTGAATATTCCTTTCGGCGGAAGGAAAAAAGTCCGCTCTAAACAGGGGAGCAGCTGCAAAAATCAGGGCCTTATCGCAACGAGAGCTCTGCAGCGCGTAGATCGCAATGAAATCATCGTGGTAGACAAGAAGACGCAAAGGAGCAAGGCGATCGATCCTGCAACGGGAGAGCCTTATGCCTTTATCTTTGTAAGCAATACAAGCCACTCTAATGGAACATTTGAATCTCCCTACAACACCCTGCTTGCGGCACAAAATGCCTCTGGATCCAATGATATCATCTACGTATACCCAGGAGATGGGACGTCGACCGGTATGGATGCAGGGATCACTTTGCAAAATGGGCAGAAGCTCTGGAGCTCAGCGTTTAACCACACGCTAAATACAACGCTGGGATCCTTTACCATCGCGGCTTCTACAGCCGCTCTTCCTACGATCACGAATACGACGGCAATGGCAAATGTTGTCCGGCTTGCCAACAACAATGAGATCTCCGGATTCATTATCCAAAACCAAAATGGCGGAGGTGATGGCATCACTACAGGATCCAATCTTGCCACTACGAATCTCACAGTGACAAACAACACCATTTTAGGGGATGATAGCGGAGGGGCTGACGGTATAAAATTGGTCAATCTTTCCGGAACCACTATCATAGCGAACAACTTTATTACAGACCAAGGCAACGTCATCGAAATTACGGGGGTTGGCTTAACAGGCTCTTCCTACACGATCTCTAATAACACGATGACATCTTCAGTATCTTGCCTATTTTTCGGCTTGACAGACTGCGCAAATATTACTACATCCGTGACGGGAAACATTGCCTCCACAATAACGAGTCCTGCGTTGCAATATCTGCAAAATAATACCGTGGCAGCCGGAGGACACACGCTCCACGTAACCAATAACACCTTTAGTACTACCAATGCCAATATTATCACTAGCAACATTGGCTTTGCA
>JAHFTP010000044.1 GCA_023265495.1 Chlamydiota bacterium | reverse complement strand
GAAGGATAGTGGCTCCAGATACAGGTAGCCTATTCTACCCACAGGCATACTGAATTCGTGTTTGGCTAGAGCAAAGTCTAACAAAGAGCCTGCCGCAATCACGGGGAGTTCTGGCATGTCTTCGGCAAACCAACGCAGTTTTTCTAGCAGATGAGGAGCTGCTTGAATCTCGTCTAGAAATAGAAGTGTTTTTGAAGGCTCAATTTTGCTTCCCGTTGAGGCTGCAATATTGATGATGATCTCCTTGGGATCGTTCGACGAGAAGAGGGACTCCAGGTCAGGCCGTTTCTCGAAGTTAAGCTCGATGAGTCGTCGCTTTTGCGCATTGGCAAGATCTCGGATAAGCCAAGTTTTTCCGACTTGGCGGGCTCCCCGAATAATTAATGGCTTCCGTGCGTTAGAATTTAGCCATTGCACTAGGAATAAGGTGCGATCACGTCTCATAAATCCTTTCTTTGATTTAATCATTATCTTAGCTTAAATTTCTATTTATGTCTATAAAAGAATGGGGTGTTTTAGCGAGCAACTCTATATAGGATGGGGTTGTTTAAGAGGGAATAGGGTGTTGCTATGTTAAGCCTTCTTATGGCATTAAAGATATAACATATTGAAAATTAATGTGTAGCGGTATGAAATCTTTAAAAAACAAGGGTGCTCTGCGATTATTGAGCATAGTAGTTCGATTTTTAACGATGGAGCACTGATTGAGTTTATAGGAAATTTCGACAAACTGCTGATAACGGAAAGCTTTTTACGCCCAGAGATTGGTAGCAGGATCAAATGGGATTGTTGAAGTTCTCAGCGGGTATGAGAGATGAGCTCGTGTTACTATCGCGGTATAAGATCTCTCTGGAGAAGATTCTCTTTAGGTTGCTTGGAGAGCTGGGATCTTTACAAAATGCGCGCAAATTCGACTAGGCGATGTGTGTATCCGAAATTGGCTTTGTTCCGCAGAAAATTAAAGAGATGAATATCTAAATGGATTGCAATGTTTTATAAGCTTTGATATCGTAGGAGGCTTTAGGAATAGCGGTATGAAGAAGATCGAAGATTATCTGCAGATTAAAGAGGCAGCTGAACTTTTAGGAGTGACGCGGGCTACTCTGAGAAATTGGGAAAAGCATAAGAAATTAGTCTCCCATCGTCATCCCATGAATCGGTATCGTCTTTATAAAAAGGAAGACCTTGATGCGCTTTTAAGGAAGATTTACCAGTCACAGGAATAGGTTCATGGACATAACTGAATTTGATGACCTGATTAATATCCTGCAAGATAGTGGCGAAAATGAGCGTATTGAGGCAAAGCAGACAACCAGAGCTGTCGGGAAAAGTCTTCTCTCAACCATTTCAGCGTTTAGTAATGAGCCTGGTATGGGTGGTGGGTATCTTGTCCTGGGCCTCACCAAGAATACAATAGAGCAGTCCCCTTATTACATCGTGACGGGGATTAAAGATTCCGAACAGGCTCAAAGCGAGGTGGTGACCCTCTGCCGGCAGTGCTTTAGCATCCCAATCAGACCGAATTTAGAACTTCGTTCCTATCAGGGTAAACAATTTTTACTCGTCTATATTCCAGAGGCAGAACCTCATGATAAGCCTGTCTATATTCAAAGTGATGGAATAGAAAAAGGAGCATTTCGCCGGATAGGGCCGACGGATCAATTATGTACAAAGAAAGATATTGATTACCTTTTTCAACAGCGCTCTCGAAAGAAATATGATGAAACTCTTGTGGAGCATGCATCTTTTGATGATTTTGATCCTCAAGCTATTGAGGTATATCGTCAGCTGCGTAAAGAGGTGTGTGCAGCAGCAGAGGAGTTGAATTATAGTGATGAGGATTTACTCCGTTCCCTTTCAGTATGGGTGTCTTCCAAAGAAGGGGGATATCCTACTGTGGCTGGACTTGTGCTCTTTGGTAAAGCTATGGCCCTTCGACGTCTTTTTCCTATGTCAACTCGGGTGGATTATATTCTCATTGATGGTCGCGAATGGGTGCCCGACCCGGAAAAACGGTATCATACTATGGAGACCCGGGAAGCGCTTATTACGATGATCCCACGTCTTATACGTAATATCATGACGGACATTCCCCAAGCATTTGTTTTGCCCGATGAAGGCATACATCGTAAGGATAATCCCACCATTCCACGAAAGGCGATCCGAGAAGCGGTATGCAATACTCTCATGCATAGAGACTATACCTGCAATCAGCCGGTTCAGATCCGTCGTTATGTCAATCGGATTGAATTTGCTAATGCTGGTTATTCGCTAAAGCCGGAGGAGGAATTGGGATTGCCTGGATCGATCACGCGCAACGATAAGATCGCCGCTGTTCTTCATGAGATTAACATAGCCGAGACCAAGGGGACGGGTATCCGGACTATGAGGGACCTGATGCGAGGAGCGAACCTGACAGTGCCTCTGATCGAATCCGATCGGGGGACTAACCAATTTACGCTTACTTTTTTAACCCACCATTTATTTGACAAGCAAGACATAGAGTGGTTGAAGTTTTTTAAAGACTACAACCTCTCCGATGAGGATGCGCGTACGCTCATCGTGATTAGAGAGATGGGGGTCATCACGAATGCCGACTATCGAATGATTAATGGAGTAGATACCTTGATTGCCAGTGTGCAGCTAAGGCGTCTACGCGATCTTGAGCTGCTTGAGCAAAAAGGGAAAGGGAATGCCACCTACTATGTGCCTACTCAAAAGATGCTTTTTCCAGAGAAGACTCTTCATACTGGGCTTTTATCTGAGGGGGTACCCCCTCATATAAGCCCGTTATCTGAGGGGGTACCCCCTCATATAAGCCCGTTATCTGGGGATTTAAGAGAAATAGTGCAGAAGGTGGGTAAAAGGGCGCCACCTAGCATAATTAAACAGGTGGTTAAACAACTATGTTCAACGCGTCCCTTCAAACCCAGCGAAATTGCCCTTCTTCTTCGACGAAATCAGCGTTATATACGTGATCACTATTTAACTCCAATGGTCGAATCGGGGGAGTTAGAGTTAGGATTTCCTGATACCCCAGCCCATTTTCAACAATCCTATCAAACGAAAGAGTCGTGAATGATATTGCAACCTTTTTCCAGACACTAAGAACACATTTTTCTTTTTCAGTTTTTTTCTTTAAAATAAAGCTACCGTTCGCATCGTCTCCGCCAGCTATGCGCGGCTCGCTCGCGATGTCTTCACTACGCTGTCCTTCTTTTATACTATTTCCTTCAATCTATGGCTCTTCATAGGTCCACTCAGATTGGTTCTTTCTAAACAATATTTTGTAATCTGTTTTCCCAGTGATTTTCAAAATCTACGGGCGATACATATCCTATTGTCGAGTGCAGACGTTGCCGATTATAAAACACCTCTACGTATTCAAAAATACTACTCTCTGCTTCTTCTCGGATTCTATAATTACAAAGATCTGTATGTTCTGTTTTTAAAGTATGAAAAAAACTTTCTGCTACAGCATTATCGTAACAACGTCCTTTTGCACTCATGCTTAATTTTATTCCATGCCTGCCGGTCATTTCCTGGAAGTCCTTACTAGTGTATTGACATCCTCTATCTGAATGGTGCATTAGACCGTCTCTGATTCTGCGATGCCATAAAGCTTGCTTTAAGGCTTTCATAATCAAATCCGTATGAAGCCGATCCCCCATACTAAGGCCCACCACTTTCCTTGAGAAAAGATCTAGAACTACTGCAACATATAACCAGCCTTCTTGAGTAGCTACATACGTAATATCAGAAACCCAAACTTTATTAGGTTCTTCAACTATAAAATGTTGGTCCAAATGGTTAGGGGCTATCGTCACCGTCTTTTTGCTGGGTTGGGTAGTTATCTTCCATTTTTTTCTCATTTTGGCTTGTATTTTTTCATTTTGCATTAACCTTGCCACTCTTTTTCTAGAGCACTTTTCTCCCTGCTTTTTTAGTTCCTGGTGTATTCTAGGGCTTCCAATAGGTTTCTCGGCTCTTCTTATGGATTTTTTTAAGTTCTTCTTTCAGTCTTTGGTTTTCCACCTCTCTTTTGCTGGGAGTCCAATTTAAAAATTCATAGTATCCCGATCGACATACCCCAAGCACTTTTGCCATCTTCTCTATGCCAAATTTTGAAGAATGTTCTTTCATAAATATAAATTTCATCCTTTTGGTTTGGAAAAGATGGCTACTGCTTTTTTTAGGATATCTCTCTCCATAGTAACATCTGCTAACTGTTTTTTTAAGTGATATAATTCTTCATTGCAGGGCTTTATTATCCCGGATCCTTGAAAACCCTGCTCCCCATTTGCCTCGTATTCTTGAATCCATGTGTAGAGAGTGGATTTGGGAATTCCTAGGTTTTGGGCTATTTCCTCATAACCTTTACCACTTTCTCTGTATAATTTTACCGAATTTAGCTTAAATTCTTTATCGTACTTTCTATTGGTTTTCATAGACATTCTCTTGTTGGGTTACTATTGTTCCTTGTCTATGTTCTTTATGTCCAGAGAATGGTAGCAGGATCACAGTAGCATGCGGGGAGATATAGGAAAGAAAATTGTTTGAGTTGAAAGTTGTGGTGACTCTTGCAAAGATTTACCTCCGATCATTACTGGCCGATCGCTAGATAGGAGGTGTCCATGTTTCGGATCAATCAATTGCAGCATCCATCCCCGCTGTTGAAAAATCGGGGTGATTTGTTCATGCAAGTCCACAAAAACTTTTAATCTATCTGTTTTGGATAAGGCTTCGTAATCAATTTCTTTAAAGTTGTCGGTTATAAGAGAAATTGAATGAATGGCAAGAGATTTTGGGTTTGCAATAAACATCCAGGCGAGCCATTCAAGTAAATTTAACATGTCATTTTTAGAGAGTCCTGCGAGCGTTCTCTCTGCTATAATAGTTTTTAATACAACGCTTGTAGGCCCTTCAATATGATCGCGGAGGTTGTTGTCGACAAGATTCTTATGAATCCATTGCAGATGTTTTGGTAGATTGCTTAAGCTATTCTCGTCGAATGAGAAGTAGTCTTCTTTTCCACAGAAGCTATCAATGCCTACTGCTATTGGAGGCTGATTCTTTTTTTTATCCAGTCGAGCTGTTTGTTTGTCATTGATTCCGAAATTTCTTATGTGAAATTAAGGAACACAGTGCGCATATGCCATTATCGCTATCTACTTTTTTAATTTATGTATGGTTGCTGTTATTCGCATACAGCTTGTGACTTATGTAACGGTTGTGACAACTCATATAAGACGTGGCGTCAATTCACTATAAGTCAGCAACGTTGCAATGGTCAGGACACAGTATAGCATAAAAATCTCAAAAACCAAGGAAGTTTTACTGCAGTTTCATCCAGTCTACTGCGTAAAATTTGCGTAATTGGGTTTTACGCATCTGAAATTTTCGGTGTGATTTTTTGGTTGTATGTCACTAAAAACAAAAGGCTTCAGTCGTGAAACTGAAGCCTTAATTTGGATTGGAGGTGGAGAGAATCGAACTCTCGTCCTTAGCAAAATCCCTAATAATGACTACATGCTTATCATCTTCAAGTAGAATTGGGTTCTTTGGAAGACGCCACATTGAACCCAAGCAACCTCTTTAGTATCTCGAATACTTCTTCTTAAAGAAGTCGAAAAGAAGAAGATTCATACCAGGGTTAATGACGACAGCGATAAAGTTCCTGGTCAGGCTTTAGGCTATCGGCAACTTAAAACGGTTAGGTCTTAAGCGGCATTGAGAAGTTGTTCTTCGTCAATTGTTGTTTTATCGGATTTTTTAGGAGGCCATCCGACACCCTCCGCATGCCACTACTACTTCATTTCCAAGTCGATACCATTACACCCCCGTCTTTTATTATACCAAAAAATGGGTTTTCGTAGGGGGTTTTTGCTTAAGCTTCTTAATTATTAGCAATAAGAAGCTTAAGCAGTGTGTTTTTAAGAGTCTGGATGTTAGCTGTTTAGGTTATGGCGTGATGCGTAGGGAGAGGATTGCTTTTTCTCCATTTAGGTCCCACTCTGAGCCTTCTAACTGGGAGGTAAAAGCTACATCTATTGCTAAGATCTCATGACAGATGTAGTCCTTATGGATAGCAAAGCACTCTTTCAATCTCTCTGTAGAGGCTATCTGCAAGGAGATCCTATCTGTTACAGCAAAGCCTGCATCGCGGCGCATGGAGTTGACTTTGTTGACAAGCTCTCTTGCCAAGCCTTCGATGAGCAAATCTTCTGTAAGGGCAGTGTCTAATGCAACAGTGATGGCATTTGATGTCTGCGCGACGAGGCCTTCGTGTACTTTTCTTTCTACGGCTACGTCTTCTGGTGTAAGAAGGATTCTTTCTTCTTCTACTTGTATTTCCAGGTTATTGCCCTTTAAGAGAGTGTACAACTGTGCTTGAGAGAAATGTTGAATCGTTTTTTGTGCGCTATTCATGAGCTTGCCCACTTTTTTCCCTAAGCTGCGGAAGTTGGGCTTTGCGATGAGCCTCACAAAGGCAGACTCATCCGTATGGAAGCGGATTTCTTTTACGTTGAGCTCTTCTGCGATAAGATGTTTTTTGTTTTTAAGCGCCAAGAGGATTTTATCTTCTGGGCAGATAATGTGAGCGAGGGCAAGAGGCTGTCTTACTTTGAGTTTATGGTCCTTGCGAAGGGCATGTCCACAGCTGACTACAGCCTGTGCGCAGCTCATCTCTTCTTCTAATTGTTCATCTCTTAAGGCAGAGTTTACTTGTGGGTAGTTGCAGAGATGTACGGAGAGTGGGTCCTCTGCTTGTCTTAGCTCGTGGTAGATAGCTTCGCTTAAAAAGGGGATAAATGGCGCTGCGATCTTTGTGAGTGTTAAGATAGTCGTATATAGGGTCTCAAAAGCTTGTCTGCGATCGGAGGAGTCTTTGTCATCCCAGAATCTCGCTCTATTCCTTCTAATGTACCAGTTAGTGAGCTGATCGATAAAATCAACAAAAGGGGAGACGGCTTTGCTCAGCTCATAACTGTCCATGGAGTGGGATACCTCTTGGATGAGTTTCTGCACGAGCGATAGCATCCATCTGTCTATTTCAGCATCGGGAAGAGTAGTAGAGGTGCTGGGCTTCCACTCATAGATGGTTGCATAGGTAGATAGGAAAACAAAGCTATTCCACAGAGGAATTAAACACTGTCTTAGGATGAGCTCCACTCCTTTTGCAGAAAAGCGTAAATCTTCTGCTTGCACGGCGGGGCTATTTAATAGATAGAGGCGTACAGCATCTGCTCCGTACTGATTGAACATGAGATCAGGTTCAGGATAATTTTTCAGACGTTTGGACATCTTCTGTCCATCTTCTGCTAAGATAATTCCATTGACGATGACATTCTTAAAAGCTGGTTTGTTAAAGAGGGCGGAAGAGAGCACGGTGAGCGTATAAAACCAACCCCTTGTCTGGTCTAGTCCTTCTGCAATGAAGTCTGCAGGAAAGGATTCCATAGTGAATTCCTTATTTTCAAAGGGGAAGTGGTTTTGTGCGTAGGGCATGGATCCCGACTCAAACCAACAGTCAAAAACCTCGGGGATGCGTGTAAACGTTTTCCCCTTATCTGTGAAGGTGAGTGGATCAATAAAATGTCTGTGCAGATCATCTACCTTGGTGCCGGTGAGAGCTTCTAGCTCTGCTACTTCCGAAATGACTCGGATTTCTCCGTCTTCACTTCTCCAGATGGGGATAGGAGTTCCCCAGTAGCGATTTCTGGAGACAGCCCAGTCTCTTGCATTTTCTAGCCACTTGCCAAATCTTCCTAGCTTGATATGGTCTGGTACCCAGTGGATTTGGGCGTTGGCCTCCAACATTTTTTCTTTGATTTTTTCTACAGCAATGAACCACGTTCTGACAGCCTTGTAGATGAGAGGTGTGTCTGAGCGCCAGCAGAAAGGGTATCTGTGATGGACTTGTCCTGCGTGGAAGACTTTTTCCTCTTTTTTCAGGCGTTTGATAATTTCTTTATCTGCATCTTTTACGTAGATCCCTTCCAGGTCGGGCACTTCTTTTGTGAATTTTCCATTGTGGTCTACGGGACAGACTAGCTCTATTCCTTCTCGCGCACAAGCAAAGAAGTCTACCTCTCCAAAGGCAGGGGCCGAATGGACAAGGCCGGTACCCTCTTCACTGGAGACACCCTCCTCTAAGATGACGCGGAAAGCATTGGATTGCGCCCTGTGAGCAAAATAGGGAAGAAGAGGCACATATTTTCTTCCGGCTAGCTTTTCTCCTAAAAAGGTGTCTATCACCTCGTACTCTTCCGGGTTTTTAAAGTAGTGAGAAAGACGGTCTTTGGCAAGGATGTATAACGCTGAGCTACTACGCTCTTTTACTTTGACGTAGAGAAGATCCCCTTTTGCCATGATGGCTAGGTTGGATGGCAGTGTCCATGGCGTTGTCGTCCAGACAAGAAGATGGGTATTGAGCTCACTCTCAAAGGTAAAAGAGACCGTAAGGGAAGGGTCATCTACATCTTTGTAGTTGAGGTTGGCTTCGAAGTTAGAGAGGGGGGTCCCCAGCTGGGCAGAGAAAGGCATTACCTTGAATCCTTCATAAACAAGGCCTTGTTTATACAGCTCGGAAAAAACCCACCAGCAAGATTCCATGAAACTCTTGTCCATGGTGTGATAGGTGTTTTCAAAGGATACCCACCTGCCCATGCGGTTTACTGTTCTTTGCCACTCTTTCGTATAGCGTAAAACAATCGATCTGCACTCTTCATTGAACTCGGCAATGCCAAATTTTTCAATGGCAGAAGCGCCGGAGAGCTCCTTTGCTTTTTCTATCTCATTTTCAACGGGAAGGCCGTGACAGTCCCATCCGAAACGGCGAGGGACGTGAAAGCCTTGCATGGTCTTGTAACGAGGAACTACGTCTTTAATAGTGCCGGCGAGAAGATGCCCATAATGAGGAAGTCCTGTAGCAAATGGGGGACCATCATAGAAAGAAAATAAAGGACTATTCTTTCTTTGTTCCAAGGAAAGAGAAAAAATATTTTTTTTAAGCCAAAACTCTAAAACCCTTTCTTCTCTTTGAGGAAAACTTTCCGGCTGCTGACATTCGAACATAATGATATCTCTGTTTGGGTAGAAATCGAGTAAAATAGGTGCATTTTACTCAAGGACAAGCTTTCTTTCTAGAAGAATTCTTTGTTCTTTTTCTAATGGAAAAATAAGGTCCACTTTTTTAAGAAAAAACTTACTGATTAACCCGAGGCTTTTCCTCTTGTTCCCCCTCTTGACAGATGGGAAAGGGGAGTTTATTTTTTCTTTTTTGCTTCCAAAGGGCCGCTGAGATAATGGACAGTATGAGGATCCATAGGATGACACGGGGGGTATTCATCCAAGGATAGGATGGCTGGTTAGGTGCTCCCCACCGATGTCCCATAGGCCAGAAAATCCAGTCAGGTGCGCCTCGGACATTATTTTCCGGGACGAAGCCAAAGACTCTGCTATCGGCGCTCATAGCATGGTTATCTCCAAGGGCTAGGTAGGATTTAGGAGGGATGGTAAGACCATATTGGCGTAGGAAGTCTAGGTCTATTTTCCCTTCTTGTGTGAAAGGGGGCCCATTATCAATGAAGGGAAAGTAAGGACTATGTTCCCTGCTTTGTAGGTGTCTTTGGTTTTCCCTCTGTATAAAATCCTGTAAAAGGGGGTCTTCTTTTCTCAAAATAGGAGCCCCTACAAGGTAGAGGTCATTATTATAGAAATAGACATAGCGAGAGGGGTTGTACACTTGATGTTTGCTGATGGGAGAAAAACGGGTGTCAAACTCTATTCCTAAGTTATACAGTAATTGCACTCGTTCTTTATCAAAGTAGTAGAGGGGGTGGCTTAGAGGAAGTTCCTTCGAGATTCCTTCCCAAAGGATTTGATAGGCTTTTCCATAGGTGAATTCGTAGGTGCCATCCGGCACACCGGGAAGATGGGGCATATAGGGTGTTTTAGAGGTGTAGTTGGCTTGCAGGCCATAGCGGTAGGCAAAACCGTTTTTTACAACAAACCGTGCCGTGTAGATGTGGGCAAAGAGATCTTTGAGTTGTTCTTCCCCTAAAGGGAGATAGGAGGTTCTGACTCCTAAAACAGGCCGCAGCCGGCCTCTGTCATCTCTTCCAATTTTAGCTCTACGGATGCTTGGGTGGTGTTTTATTTCTAAATACAGCATCCCTGCAAAGTTAGGCGTATTGTTTTCATCGGCAAACAATTGCAGCTGCTCTTTGGTAAGTAGTCTTCCCATGCCATAGTTTTTTATTCCCCAAAGATCAAAATAATCGGCAGGGATTTGCGCTAAGCGATTAGAGGAAAAAGTGAGAGGAAGCATCTCCCCACATACCTGATTTTGTCGTGTTAGATCTAGGCGTGCTACAGGTTCATTCATCTGATAGAAAGTAACAGGGGAAAAGAGGCCTTGCAGATCATGGGAACTGGTGTGGACGACTCCTTCAAAATGAAGAAAGGGGATGTGATCAATTTTGTTTAACTCAAGAGGTTGGAGTGAAGGCGTGATATCATTGCCTTCTGCATCCACTCCATAGATCTTTCCGCCATAGAAATACAGGGAGTCGCCGGGTTTTCCCATTAGCCTTTTGATGTACT
>JAHFTP010000204.1 GCA_023265495.1 Chlamydiota bacterium | reverse complement strand
AGAAAAACTTGTGAATAAAAAGTGCTAAATCCTTGGAAAATATTTGTATGTCGTCTTTGCATCCTTCAGGGATATAAAAACCACATTGTTCTCCCCCATTGATCTGTTCTTTGATCTGCTGGATAAATAGGCTAGATTCGGTAGGACCTGCATAGCTATCTAATTGAAAGTAAAAATCGGTGCTTTTAGCAAGGCCTAAAAGATAGAAAGACTGCTCTTCTGCTTTGCCTTGAACGAGCCTTTCTAAGCATGCACACCTACCAAACTCCTGCCAAGAAGTGCGATCTTGCAGGTTAACCAGTAAACACTTTTGATGCTTATCTCCTATTTTTAGTGTGTGGAGATAGGCGGTGAACTCCTGCACTTCTTCTGCCTTTTGGATAAACTCTTGCTTGATAGGCGCGGGCAGGCGCATACAAAGAACTTGTTTATCTCCTAAGACAAAGTCAAATAAGGCATAAGGAGTATTCCCTTGTGAGAGGGGATCAAATCCTTTTGCATTCTCCCCATCGACAAACACATCCACTACTTTGTGTAAGGGCCCGTCGTGGATCTTCTCTACAAAACGGCGCATCCTCCCATCTTCTTCTTGTAGCTCCTCCCAGAAGGAGGCCTTTGTCTTTTCCTTCGTAGTGCTCATGCCTAGCAGCCGACGCATAAGCAGAGGGAACTCTTTGTGATTGCTGAAAGAGAGAAAGTAGGAAGAGCAAAGCTTATGTATGAGAAGAAATAGAGTGAATTGGAAAGATTGCGACTTCGTAGGGGTAAGTACTTTTTGGTATTCAGGGGATAAAAGAGCCTGTCTTAAATAGTAGTGGAAATCGGAAAAATAATCCTTGCACGACTTTGTCATCGTTGTATTTTGCATAAGATTTCTGGAATTAGCACAGAGCATCAAAGCCATGACCGCCTTACTCATATGGGATATGAGCCCGTTGTCCTTGTATTTTAAGGCGTCCTTATAGAAATTGTCCAAAAGCTGTCCGCATTTTTCTAATATCCCTTTGGCCCTTAGCTGCAGATCTTGATCATGGATCCAATGCACCCTCATAAAGGCATCTTCTACAGAACTGTCCCTATTAGCTACATCCACATCGTAGGAGAGTTTAATATGTCTTACGAGGTCATAGTTATAAAAAGGGGTGCCATCCTCCTTCTTGATATAAAAAAGCTCGTAGAGATGGTCTCTTTTGACATCAATAACATCCCGGACTCCTTTTTTCTGCACATCGATCAGAGTATTCGCATAGACTCCCCATGCCTCTTCCCACGAGTCGTCTCTCTCTCTTCCTTGTGGTATATAGGAAGCTAAAGCAGAGAGATAATACTCGCTTAACTCTTGAAATTCTTTTGTTTGCGTCACGCCTCCCGATTCTTTCTTGAACATCTCCGAGAGATTCTCTATTTTCTCCACGGCTTCTGCCAGAAAAGACATAATCGCATAAACACCCTGACGGATGTGTTCTTCCTTAATTAAAGAACATTCTTTGTCTGATATCTGCTCAAAATACCGTTTGACCGCCTCAAATACCTCTCTTACTAGATCTTCGTTCTCCCTTATGCGGGTTGTATCCAGCCAATTAGGCATGCGCAAATCTTCCCTACCAGGGAAAAAATGCTTCCCCCCCCCCTCTTTTTCTAGCTCTGCAAGTGAAGATACATACTCGACCGCATCCACAATTGAGAGCGGCTCTTTCACTTTGACGCGATTCATAGAACACCCATCTCTTTCTTTTAACTTAATTATTAGTTTTATAATTAATTAATATCAACTAAGAAACATAAATTACATATTATTATGAAAAAGATATACAAGACATTAAATGAATCTATTTTTGCATAGATCTAAAAGAACCTACTCCGGTTTTACTATACCTATACGAACTAACCTATCCAGGGCTTTAGACAAATAAGGAGTTTCCGGATCGTCTCTTAGGAGATCTCCTGCAAAATCTGTGGGTGCACGGGGGTTAGATCCGCACGCTGCCCAGATACCATGCTTGACAAGTCTGCACGCTTCAGGATCCATGGCAAAAAAAGCTTTGCATCTCTCTTCTCCATGAAGCTCCGGTAGGCGACCACGAAGGGAAGAGAGATCTTCTCGCACCTTATGCGACACTAAACCCCATCCATTTTCCAGAAGGGAGTCGATAGCTTTTTTCACAGCCGGATCTTTGGGATCCAAAGGAGAGTTTTTGAAGCGCGTAATTGAGACAAAGCCATTGTAGAGATAGGCTCCAAATTGCACCCTACCTCGCAAGATGAGGGGAAGTTTTGCAAACATACCCGCAAACGTCTCCTTTTCGATGTCTTTTTCCTCAAGCAATCGTGAGAGATCTCCAATGGTAGCCCTATGCTCCGACAAGGCTAGATCTTCGACAGAAACTGCCGTATCGACAAATCTTACATGTGTTGTGAATTGTCCTCTTAATCCCTCTATGTTGGAAAAATCAAGACAACGATATACATATAAGCGTTCCAGTTTTTGGCAGTCTATAGGAGCCCTTATGAAACCGGGACAGTGCTCAATGCTTATTTCCCGCAAGGATGTGCTCCCATCGAGCTCTGAGAAACCGTCTAACCAAGGACAATTACATGCTACGAAAACTTCTAGTATTGGGCAACCCGTGGGAATCCTTGTAAAACCAGGACAGTCCTCAACAGTTATTTTTCGCAAGGAAGCTCTGCCGTTAAGCTCTGAGAAATCAACTAGCCCAAGACACTCATATGCTTTAAAAACTTCTAGTTTTGGGCAGTCTGTAGGAACTCCTTTGAAACCGGGGCAGCTCTTGATGGCTATTTCTTGCAAAAAAATGCTGCCGTCAAGCCCTGAGAAATCGTCTAAGTTCTCACAAAAAGATGCCTCAAAAATTTCCAGTTTTGGACAACCTGTAGGAACCCTTATAAAACCGGGACAGTTCTCAACGGTTATTTCTCGCAAGGATGTGCTGCCCTCAAGCTCTGAGAAATCGACCAACTTAAGACATTCATATGCTCTAAAAACTTCTAGTTTTAGACAATCTGCAGGAACCTTTGTAAAACCGGGACAGTTCTCAACGGTCATTTCTCGCAAGGATGTGCTGCCCTCAAGCTCTGAGAAATCAGCTAACCCGAGGCTCTTATACGCTATAAAAACTTCTAGTTTTACGCAGCTAGGGACTCTTTTGAAACCGGGACAGTTGTTAACGGTCATTTCTCGCAAGGATGTGCTGCCCTCAAGCTCTGAGAAATCAGCTAACTCGGGGCACTTATATGC
>JAHFTP010000203.1 GCA_023265495.1 Chlamydiota bacterium | reverse complement strand
TGATATTGCAACCTTCGTCAACAGACGATAATCTCGCAACAGGAAATGAACAGGTAAAGTCTGACCTGTCGAGGGCTGGGCATTAACCCGAGAGAGCATCTGGAAAATGTGTTCCGAAGGTTCATGGGCCATAGCGCCCAAAGGCTTGACGAACTCTTGCCCGACCACTGGCTTCAAGCCCGACAAGAGGCTCAAAAAAACAATCCTTAGCTTATTACTCGTCAAGATGGCTAAATTAGACGCTTACACACGAATAGCTCTACTCATCATGCAAACACTACATATTGCCAATACGAATTTCGAATGGGAGTTAGAACAAACAGACTCCATCGTCATTGATAGAGCTCTTGAAAGATTTTTTGTTTTTACTCAGTTACAATTCCTCCCCTTCCTCTATGCTCCACCATCTGATGGAGTCGTAATGACAAATCCGCCGGACCCTGACTATAGGCACAGGTTGCATAAACTAGGACTCCCGCCACATGAATCTTTTCTTTTTTCCGATGACTTCCCTTTTGAAGCCAAGATAGACTCTTGGGGCGCATCTCTTTGCATAAAAGAGTGGGCAGAGAAAAAACACTTGCATTATGACATCCCTGATATGGCTTGCATAAGAAAGGTGAACTCGAAAGAGTTTTCCTTTACCAACGCTTCCAAACTACCACAAGCTGCTTTATTGCATAGTGAGTCAGAGGCGCTAGGGTGGTTGCGCTCTTTTTCTGGCGATAAAGTGCTAAAGTCGGCCTTTGGTGTATCAGGCAGAGGGCATCACTTACTGTGCAATAGCGATGCAAAAACAATAGATTCCGCCCTGCTCTTTTGTAAAAGAGAGTGGGATAAAGAGCTTCCCGTCATCGCAGAACCATGGGTGAAAAGAGTCTTAGACTTTAGCACGCAATGGCTCCTTTCTAAAGAGGGAAAAATCTCCTACCTTGGAGCTACTGTATGCGAAAACGACTCCAAAGGCACTTATAAGAGAAGTATTGTAGGCGACGACGCCCTTCTCCACACAAAATATACATCTTATCTGGAGCAACACATCCAAGTGGGAAGACCTATTTTAGAAAAGATGCAAGGCATGGGTTATTTTGGCCATGTAGGAATCGATGCAATGATCTATTGCCTCCAGGAAGGAGATCCCGACGCTCTTTTTTTACATCCTGTTGTCGAGATCAACGCAAGAAAAACAATGGGTTTTGTTGCTAATCAAATGCAAAAGAGTTATTTTCCTAAAGAGACAATAAGCCTTTCCTACCAAGAAGGGCACGTCGAAGGAAATCTTCTTCCAAATTCACTCTGCCCTCCTCATGGAAAACATACTCTGTTTTCTAAGCAGCTGATCTTGGGAAAAATTGTTCTTCCACAGACATAAGAAAAGGTATTTACATTTAATTCTCTTTCACTATAAGACTAGGGTAGAAGGCGGGGTATTTTACTATGGATGCAACTAAAGAAGTAATTAAAATCAAAGGCGGCACTCCTCTTGAAGGAAAAGTGAAAACATCAGGTGCCAAAAATGCTGTGACAAAAATTCTCGTCGCATCCTTGATATCGGATAAAAAATGCACCTTGTACAATGTTCCGAACATCGCGGAAGTAGAAATCACTGTGGAGCTATGCAAAGAAATAGGCTCTGTTGTTCATTGGGATAGAGAAACCGGTATTATCGAAATCACCACAAAAGAATTAAAGTCTTGTTACATCCCCCAGCGCTTTTCCGGTTCTAATCGCATCCCCATACTCATGATCGGAGCGCTTCTCGGCAGAACCGATGAAGACATTATTGTTCCTACAGCCGGCGGATGTAAGATTGGAAAACGTCCTGTCGATTTTCATATTCAATCTTTAGAGCGCCTTGGTGCCGTGATAGAATATAGAGAGATGAAAAAGGAAGGATCCTACTTTGCAAGGGCGCATTATGGACTCAAAGGCGCCATTATAGACCTCCCATTTCCCTCCGTTGGAGCCACAGAGAATACGATCTTAGCGGCAGCAAGAGCAAAGGGAACAACAGTGATCCGCAATGCAGCCATGGAACCGGAAATCATAGACTTAGTCCTCTTCCTACAAAAACTGGGGGTCATGATCTCTATTGATGTAGATAGAACCATCCGTGTGCAACACACGCAACATTTCCAAGAAGTAGAACATACAGTGATTTCCGATCGGATAGAAACAGCTTCTCTTGGCATGGCAGCTATAGCAACTAAAGGAAAAGTCTTTGTCGAAGGCGCGCAGCACCAACATATGATCACTTTCTTAAACAAACTCCGAGAAGTAGGCGCCGGCTTTAACGTCAAAAATGATGGCATCGAGTTTTTCTATAAAGGTCCTCTGAAAGGCGGTGTCCATATAGAAACAGATGTTCACCCCGGCTTCATGACAGACTGGCAACAACCTTTTGTCGTTCTCCTCACGCAGAGCAAAGGCTTTTCTACCATCCACGAAACGGTCTATGAAAATCGGTTTGGCTATACAGACATGCTCAAAGAGATGGGCGCAGAGATCGAGCTATCTACCAATTGTCTTGGAGGAAAACAGTGTCGCTTTAACTCCCAAGGCTTTCATCATAGCATCATCATAAAAGGACCTACACCCCTAACAGCTAAAGAAATAGCCATACCAGATCTACGCGCAGGCTTTGCCTATGTTATGGCAGCGCTGCTCGCTTCAGAGGAAAGTACGATATCTAACCTCCATTACTTAGATAGAGGATATGAAAACATCGTACAAAAGCTCTCAAGTATGGGTGCTGTCATACGTAGAGAACATATCGAGATCAAACCAAAAGAATCTCTCATCGCTGATTTGATAGAAAAGGCCTCTACGGCTAAGACTCCCGGCAAATAACGACGAGTGGTCAGACTTAAGGTTGACGCTCTTCTAAAACACCTATGAGCACGGGCAGTTCTAGAGAAGATTGATCGCGGAATTCTTCCAGAGATTCTGCATAAACGACGCCTTCCCCCCTCCTTTTTTTGTCCTTATATTCGCAAAGGCCCAGTTCATTGAAAGGACCTGTCCTGCCCATATTGCGATTTTCCAGACAATCCATAGAAGCTACTTCCATGACTAATCTTCGCCTCAATAGGATGCACCCTTTTCTTCCATCAGAGCTCATCTCTTCCGGGTCTATATCCAGTTCGATGAGATAGGCACTATTTCCTGATAGGAGAAAGCTATCAGACTCAAATTCTTGGCTTAAAGCTGTCTGTAGCGGGGCTAGGCCCCCTTGATGAAGATTGTCCATAAGAGTCACTACCTTTTCTTCGAGCTTCACAGCATTTTCCGGC
>JAHFTP010000202.1 GCA_023265495.1 Chlamydiota bacterium | reverse complement strand
TCTATCAACAATACCATATTGAATATACAGGGGGCTCTGCCGTACCCGTAGGGGAGACAGACATCGTCTCCATGAGAAATAACTGTTGGGGCGTGGGGCTCCGCTTCGGCCTTGATACGACATGGGGGTTAGGCCGCGGCCTGAGCGTCTTTGGAGACGGGGCTTTCAGCATTCTCTCCGGTCACTTTAACGTGCAGCAAAGAGAGCATTTAGAAAACTCCGGTAGTAATATACTCAATGTCTCTAGCCATCCCGATACAGCGATTTCTATTTTAGAACTTTCTTTAGGGCTCCAATACGATCGGCTCTTTATGAAAAATAAGTATCATCTCGGTATCCAACTGGGCTATGAATTTAACTACTTCTTCGATCAGAACCAATTTATTCGTTTTATCAGCAGCTCAAGCCCCGGCCTCTTCAGCCAGAATAATGGAGATTTATCACTGCAGGGAGTCTCTTTAGGTTTTCGATTTGATTTTTAATTGCCTCAGGATAGCAGGAATCAGAGGCTGCTCGCCTGCCATTCTAGAAACAACAGTTAAGAAATAGTTTTTTTATTCGTCTTTTATTCGCTGTAACAGTACTATTTTTGTCATAATTGTAGGAAATTATGACCATTTTTATATCTCGTGTGGTTGCAGGGCCAGCAACAGTAGATCCTTCTTATTATAAAAGGTTTGTGGAAGACATATCCCTCTTTCTAGAAAAAAAAGTAAGTGGTGTACGCAGGCCAGACGGCACGCTGGTAGATTTTTGCTCAGATCTCTTTTTTTCTGAATTAGAAAGTATCCGTTTTCAGAGGATTGCTCCCGAAGAGCGTTTTTTTAATATAGCCCAAAGTGGCTGTAATAAGCAGCTCTTTGATTGGATTCGGGATTGGCTTTATGCCGAGAAGATCCCATTAGATATAGGCCATAAGGGTCTTACCGAAATCCTTTGGCCTGAGGTTTTAGCCTATCTGACCCTGCATGATATCCTTATCACAGAGGGGGTGTGTCCTTCTATCTTGGATGAGGCATTCGAAGGGGAGTCTGCTTTGTATTTGGCCTAACAAAGGTGGGATTTTGTGAAAATTGCTGTGATAGGGGCCGGACTCTGTGGTGTTGCATCTGCGTATTTTCTTGCGGCTATGTCTTCTTGCCAGGTAGATCTCTTTGATGAAAAGGGCCTTGGCGCAGGTGCCTCCGGCGTGGCTACAGGCCTCATGCACCCCTATGTAGGGGAGCAGGTGCGAAGGAGTTACCTTGCAACAGAGGGTCTCTATCACACTAAGGCGCTACTCTCTATAGCGCAAAAATATGGAGAAGCACACGTCGCAGACTTTGCTCCCTTAATGCGCAAAGTGCATGAGGAGGAGCAGAGAAAAGCCTTTCTTCACCACGCTGAAAAATACAGGGATGTGGAGTGTGTAGATCCAAATACCTTTTTTTTGACGTCCGGCATGACCGTGTATACAAGGACCTATTTAGACGGTCTTCTGAAAGCGGCTTTAGAAAAAGGAGTGCTCTTTCACATACAGAAAATACAGAGCCTAGCAGACCTCTCTTCCTATGATCAGATTGTTGTCACTGCGGGGTTTGGTATCAAAGGCTTAGTGAATGCAGAGCTGGGGAACTTGCGTTTTGTGAAAGGTCAGACGCTCACTTGTCAGTGGCCCGGCCATTTGCCTCCTCTCACTCATACTCTTTTAAATAAAGGACATCTTGCTAAAGGAGAAACGCAAGATATCGCCTATCTGGGCTCCACCTATGAAAGAGGGGTAGCGCATATAGGACCGGATGTAGAAGCGGCGATGAAGGATCTCTATCCAAAGCTCTCTGCTCTCTATCCAGGAGTTGATCCTCTCCCCGTCATAGAGTGCAGGTCCGGAGTTCGGGTGACGTGCAAGGGCCACTACCTTCCTCGCGTGGGAAGGGTCTCGCAAAACGTGTGGGTCATGACGGCGATGGGCTCTAGAGGTCTCTTATACCATGCCCTCTTTGCGAAGGCCTTAGTAGAGTCTTTACTCGCCGGCAAGGAAAATGCTCTTCTCCAAGAGGTAAGGCATATCCTTCCCAAAAACAAGCTTCTGTCGGTATAGTCTCAGAGGAACATATTTTTTTGTTATGCATATACAAGCGCTGATCTTCCATCCTTATAGAATTCCTCTTGCGACCGGGCAAATACGCTCCGGCATTTTCCTGCATGTCACGGATGAAAAAGGAAATAGCGGCTGGGGGGATGTCGCCCCCCTCCCTCAATGGAGCCGCGAAACTCTGGAAGAGGCTCTGCTGCAATTGAAGCAAAAGCGGCAGGAAATCATCCAAATTGATTGGACTGCTGATGCCTGCTTAGATACACTTGCAGAGCTCAATCTTTTACCTTCCGTTTCCTTTGGGCTGGAGTCTGCTCTCCTCTCTTTACTTAAGCCTCTCTCTGCCCATAGCATTGCCACGAGCGCCCTTCTGATGGGCTCATTGCAGGAGATCTTACAACAAGCAAAGCTGCGGGCAAGGGAAGGGTATACTTCGGCTAAACTAAAAGTAAGCCATTTTACCTTCGCAGAGGCTGCAAACGTAATCTGCCAATTAAAAGACCAATTTCGCCTGCGCATTGATGTCAACCGTGCCTGGCGAACTACAGATTCTATGGAGTTTTTTTCTCAGTTTCCGTCGGATGCCTTTGATTATGTGGAAGAGCCCTGTCAAAATCCGCACGACTTAGCCCTGTTTCCTCATCCCCTTGCTGTAGACGAGTCTTTTCCTCAGGACCTCTCTCTTTCAGAGCTTGAATCCCTCCCTACACTAAAGGCTCTCATCTATAAGCCTACGATCCGAGGAGGTATGGTGCATTGCCTTCCTTTACACAAATGGGCAGTAGAAAGGGGCATTACTCTGGTTTTAAGCAGCAGCTTTGAAAGTGACCTAGGCCTGGCTCACATCGCCTCCATGGCTCAAAGGCTTTCTCTTTCTGCACCTGTAGGAATAGGAACCTATCATCTCTTGCAGGATTTTGTATGTGCTCCTCCTCTGCAGTTTTTTGGTTCTACTGTTCACATTCCGGCCTTATTGGCTCCTAAACATACGTCCACTTTCGGAAGATGTCATAAGTTCTTATAAGCTTGTTCCTCTTCTGTAGATTTCCATTCATCCCTTGTGGAGTTAAGAGCTTGCAGATAGTCCAAATCTAGAGGAGAAGCTTTTCGGATGATTACCGTGTTGTCTGGGAGGAGTTCATACAGAATCTCGTCACCGCTTTCAAGATGCAGCTGTTTTCTAATTTCTTTAGGTATGGTCGCTTGATATTTTGAAGTTAG
>JAHFTP010000201.1 GCA_023265495.1 Chlamydiota bacterium | reverse complement strand
CTTATTTGCTACAGGCATGGAAAACATCAGAGATGTAATCCCCTTTCCTAGATACCCCGGTCACGCCGATTTTTAGCCATGATGAAAAAGACCCCGGCGTTGCTGACCCACGACCGCACCGCCGAGGCCAAAGAGCATCGACACTACGGCGAGCAACGTGCCAAAAACAGGAATGATAGTGAGTGCATAGTAGAGTACCTGTCCCGAAGCTAATAGGGGCATCCTATTTGGTTTCATGCCAATCTTGGAAAAGAGCCAGTTGGAAGCCCACAATATAGAAAACACCTTAGCTGAATAGAAACTAATGATATTCAAAGCAATAAGCGTTAAAGCAAAGGGAGCGCCCAGCACTGTCATTAGCAAAATAAGGGATGCTAGCGGAAAAAGGATTAAAAGAACGATGCCAAAGACAAACGATTTGAGCGGCTGTGTCTGAAGAGCATGCAACGTATTATCCAAACGTCTACGAAACATACGAATCAGTATCCACCCAATAACAAACGTATATAAAAAGTTCATGAGAAGGCCTGCAATCTTGGACCCTATGACAACGCCTTTTAGCCAAGACCACTCAAACAACCCATGGAGAAAGGAAGGACGGTAAATTAAACTCCCTCCAATTTTCGACTGTGGATCAATCCATGCAGTAGAAGAACTTCGATAGTTCACATCTCCGCTAATCCTAGCTTTAGAAGTAATCCTCATCTGCCCGACATAGGCCCAGACATTTTTTTGGATCGTGCTAGCAAGTCGCAAATTAGAGGCGAGCAAAGTGACGTTGCTATCCATCCTAGCTGCTAAATCAATATTACCGGATACTAAAACAGCATTGCCATCTACTTCTCCCGGCTGAGACAGTTGGGTACTAGCCGCTATGATGGTCACATTGCGCTCCACATGCCCTGAAAGAGTTACCTGGCCTGCAAGCACCCTGACGGAACCCTCTATTTCCCCTGCAATTTCTACGCTGCCGCCTAAAACAAGAAGATCCCCTGTAATCTTACCGTCAATGATGGCCTGGCTGGCCATAATATAAGCATCTCCGAGCACCGTACCAGAAATCTCTACGCTATTGCCCATGGCAAAATAGTCGCCATCATGGACCTGTCCAGAACGCAACATGACGACTTCTTGTAGAGCCTCCTCCTTTTGATCCGCCTGAAGGAGAGAAAAAACACTACAAAACATTACAAGGAAGCAGGAGAAATAACGCAAGAGAGCCTCTTTTTCTTTTTATTTCCATAAAGGATCCACTGATTTTGCACAAGAGAGCCTATTTTGTCTTTCACCGTCTCACATACGTCCTGCGAAAGTTTTTGCTTTTGCTCTACAAGCTGAAAAATTTCTTCGATGTTAAACAAAGAAATTTTCGTATGACGCGATAAATAGGGATCTACACTTCTTGGCATACTCAAATCGATAATAAGTCTATTTCGTATTTCCTCAGAAAATGAGATGATGTGTTTGGCATCTAATAAATACTCTTTTTGGTTTGTCCCACAGATGACCACTTCGTAGTTTTTCCAAGAAGAAATCTCCTGCCACTCCAGAGAGCGCATCTGATTTTTCTCTAAAAGCTCCTTCGCTGAAGAAATGGACCTTGTAGCCATTGTAAGGTGATTATATCCCTTTGACTTCAGATAACTGATCATCTTCCTATTGATCTCAGAGTGTCCTACAAACAATAAAGAAGGGTTTTTTGTGCCAAAAAAATTCTCTATCAAAGTAAAGACCGCCCTTTCTATCGTAGCAAGCGACGTAGGGATCATCGCTTTGCTACGGGCCTCTTTCCCTATTTTTAAACATTTTTGGAACATAAAATGCAGGCAAGAGGGAAGTTCTTGATGAAGGCTTGCCGTCTCATAGGATTGCTTTACCTGTCTCTGTATTTCCGACTCTCCTAAGATGATGCTATCTAGGCCTGTTGTCACCTCTGCTAAATGATAAAAACACTCTACTCCAAAGTAGGAATACATCCTATGCTCAAAAGGCAGATGCACTTCCTCCCGTAGAGCCGCTAGAAGATAGCCATGCGCCTGCGCTAGATCTTCTGCACTGAAATAGATCTCTGTACGATTACATGTGCTTAAAACTACAAAAAACAGACTCTCTCTTTTCCAGCTCTCATAATGAAAACTCTTTCGAGCCGCTTTAGCAAGAAGCTCGCGCAGACACAAATCCGATGATTTATAATTAATCCCAAGAACGCCTACCTGCATATCCACAGCCTTTTCTTTTGCGTTAAAAAGCTTCTTATAAAACAAGCGAGGTTTATTGAAAAGCAAAGCAAGACATCTACTGTTTTCTACTGCGGATTGCAGAAAGGATCGCCTCGATGTCAAACCCTCTTCTCTGCAAGTAGTTAATCGCCTTTTTCCTCTCCATAGGATTGGTAAGCAATAGTTTTTTGAGCTTTGTCTTTAACAGCTTGTCTATGGCCTCCTCTTGTTTGGAAGAGCACGCATCAATATAAGTGTCGAGCTTCTTATCCTCACCGAGCACTTTTCTCAGCTTTGCTTTAATCACAAAAGGGCCAAAGCCTCGGTCCTTTGCCTTGGCAATCAAATACTCCATCTTCCTATCATCATCGATATACCCAGCTTTCATGCAGTAAGCTACCGCATTTTCAATCGCTACAGCATCAAGCTCCTTTTCCTCCAGCTTCCCTTGCAGCTCTGAGGAAAAACAGCTCTTCTTAGATAAAAGATAAATCGCTTGCTTGAGCGCTACCTTCGTCTCTATCTCTCCTAGCTGCTTATACATCTGCTGCGCATCCCCGGAAAAAGACGTCTTTTGGATCTCTTTTTCAAAGAGCTTAGCAGGCCATCTTTTCGATGGGTATCCATCGATTGTCACTAAAAGATAATCGACACTTTCTGGATCGCGATGAACATGGAAGATAGTCATAACTCACCCGGGCGGCTTTTTTCTTTGCAGTCACCTTAGTAAAACTCTTTTTTTTAGCACAAGACAAAAATGACAAATTATTTTTTTAAATAGAAAATTCCTACGAAAAAAATAGAAAGTGGCGACCCTACACCAAATCCTTCTTTTTAGTGAAGAAAGAAATTCTCCTGCGGACGAGGATAAGAGGAAAAAATGGAAATAAAAACATCCTTTGCAAAAAACGCTAATTTCTAGCAAAGGATAAAAGGTTGCGCACATTGTAACTCTACTTCCAACTTATGGCTACATCAAAAATTATCCGAATTTAGATAGCCCGATCAAACCTTCCAATAGGTGTTTCGAAGCCAGGGACTTTTCTAGACCTATTGTTAATCAATAATCCGGGCTGGC
>JAHFTP010000043.1 GCA_023265495.1 Chlamydiota bacterium | reverse complement strand
GTAGGAAACAAATGCCTTCTCGTCCCCCCTTCCATTACGAGGGCCATCAACTCCTCCAACACAAATTTTGTTTTCGATAAGATAGCAACCAATGGGATCCAAATATGGTGTGACAACTTAACCCAAGTCGAAGAAATTAAGCAGAACTTAGTTTATGCCATGCAAGAGCTCGGCATAGAAAAATACTGGAAAGTCTCTACATTCAAAGAGTATGAATTTGCTAAGGACCTCCTCGGGCAATTCCAAAGCGATAAGTACCTTTTTTCTTTAGTGGGGATTATTATCTTGGCTGTGGCTTGCTGCAATATTATCTCCTTACTCGTCCTCCTCGTCAATGACAAGAAAAAAGAGATCGGCATACTCTCTGCCATGGGCGCATCAAAAAAGAGCATCGCTCTGATCTTTGGAGGCTGTGGAATCATTATGGGCACGCTGGGCAGCCTCATAGGATTTTTCCTCTCCTACTTCACCTTGCAACATATTGATAGCATCGTAGAGTTTTTAAGCTTTCTCCAAGGCCAGGAGGCCTTTAGTGCAGCCTTCTACGGAAAAACTCTGCCCACAGCACTAACCGGTGAGGCCGTTTTATTTGTCATGATCGCAACGCCGCTGATTGCACTAGTTGCCGCTTTAATCCCTGCCATGAAGGCCTGTAAGCTAAACCCCTCTTCCATATTGAGATCTGACACATGAAAACACCGCTTGCCATCAAAGTACACAGCCTCTGCAAATCCTACCGAGAAAAAGATCCTCTTGTTATTTTGCACAATGTCCATTTGGAAGTAGAGCAAGGGGATAGCATAGCCATCATTGGCAAGTCGGGGACGGGAAAAAGCACCTTGCTACATATCTTGGGGACATTGGACAGAGCTGATAAGGGAGAAATAGAGATCTGTGGAAAGAAAGTTTTCTCCTCTTCTGTATCCTCTATTCGCTCTATGCACATAGGATTTATGTTTCAAGCTTTCTATCTCCTCGAAGACTACTCCCTCTTAGATAACGTCCTTATGCCGGCAAAGATTGCAAGACACCCCACCCACAAACAAAGCCTGCATTATAAACGCTGCGTGGGGCTGTTGGAGCAGGTGGGCCTCCTTTCTAAAGCAAACCTCTTGGCTAAACACCTCTCAGGAGGAGAGAAGCAAAGGGCTGCCCTTGCAAGGGCTCTTTGTAATGACCCCGACATCCTCTTAGCAGATGAGCCAACAGGGAATTTAGATCCCCATACAGCAAAAGCGATCCAAGCCCTTCTCTTTGCCACTACACAAAAAAGGGGGAAAACTCTTATCCTAGTCACTCACGACTCTGAGATGGTAGAGCCTTGTAAAAGAGTGTATCAATTATCAGAAGGAACTCTCCAGCAGATTAAATAAGGAAGGTTATGGATATTCTCATTGTAGGTACAGGATATGTAGGACTCGTTAGCGGCGCATGCTTTGCAGAGATGGGTCACCATGTCATCTGCTTGGACATCAACACCGACAAAATAAACGCCTTAAACCAAGGGATCATCCCCTTCTATGAACCGGGGCTAGAAGAGCTAGTCAAGCGCAATGCTTCAGCCGGAAGGATGATCTTTACTTCACACTACAAAGAAGCTGTAGAAAGATCCTTGGTCTGCTTCCTAGCCCTGCCTACCCCTTCGCAAGAAGATGGCTCCTGCAAGACATCGTATCTCATGGATGCAGTAGAAGAAATAGCCCGCCACATGGATGGATATAGACTCATTGTCAACAAGTCCACTGCACCTGTAGGCACCTGCCATACAATCAAAGACACCCTGCAAAAAGCACTAGAAAAACAAGGGAAAAGCACCGAGTTCTCTGTCGTAGCAAACCCTGAGTTTCTCAAAGAAGGATCTGCTGTATCCGACTGTTTAAAACCGGATCGGATCATTTTAGGAGTGGACCACCCCTCTATTACAGGTCTTCTCAAAGAGATGTACTCGCCATTTACTGTGAATCATGACCGTATTCTTATTATGGATATTCTCTCAGCAGAGATGACCAAATATGCAGCTAACGCCATGCTTGCTCTGCGCATCTCTTTCATGAATGAGCTATCGCTGCTTTGTGAAAAAGTGGGGGCTAACATCAAAGAAGTACGCATAGGAATCGGTGCAGATGAAAGAATCGGATATGACTTCCTCTACGCCGGAATAGGATATGGAGGCTCTTGCTTCCCTAAAGACCTAAGAGCCTTGCAAGCGCTTGCAAAAGAAAATCACAGCCCTACCCCTCTTCTCGAGGCCACAGAGCTTGTTAATCAAAACCAAAGAGAGCTGTTTTTCCAAAAGATCAAACGCTACTTTGCTAAGAGAGGAGGACTGCGAAATAAGACAGTGGCTATTTGGGGACTCTCCTTCAAGCCGGAAACTGATGACATGCGAGAAGCCCCCTCTCTAACAATCATAGAACGCCTTCTAGAGGAAGGAGCCTTCATCAGGGCCTATGATCCCATCTCTATGCCGGGCGCGAAAAAACTCATTGTCCCCTCTGCACAAATGCACTACGCCTCATCAGAATATGAAGCTGCTAAGCAAGCAGATGCTATTGCCCTCATTACCGAATGGAAACAGTTTCGCTTTGTTAGCTTTGACCCTCTCCTACAAAATATGAAGGGAGTCGCCTTCTTTGATGGAAGAAATCAATACAAAGCAGAAGAGATGGAAGAGAGAGGATTTGACTATTTCGGCATAGGCATACCTACACATGCTCATAGAGTACTAACAGCTCATCAAGACCCGGCGCTCATCTAACATTATGGATCTAGACTCCTATATTTCTTCCCGCTGCAAGCACATAGAAAAGACGCTGCAAGCCCTGCTGCCCCCTTCTTCTAGCCTGCCCCATGCATGCCTATTTGATGCAGCGAGATATAGCCTACTTAACCCCGGCAAGCGACTAAGACCCCTTCTCGTCCTCGCTACCGTAGAAGCATGGGGTGGAGACATGGAAAAAGCCCTTGTCCCCGCATGCTCCATAGAGATGGTCCACACTTACTCTCTTATCCATGACGACCTCCCCTGCATGGATGATGATGACATCAGACGGGGCAGGCCATCCCTGCATAAGGCCTATGATGAGGGCATCGCTGTGCTGACGGGGGACTTTCTTCTTACGAAAGCCTTTGAAATACTCTCCACCTCACCCGATCTTTCCCTTAAGCAAAAAGTGGATCTTATTCATATTCTCTCTGTGCGCTCAGGAAGCGAGGGGATGATTGGAGGACAAGTAGTAGACCTCATCAGTGAAGGGAAACAACTCTCAGAAGATGCTCTTTTATTCATTCACCGGTGTAAAACAGCAGCACTCCTCTCCTGCTGCTTAGAATATGGAGCTATCCTAACTAACGCTGCAAAGGACAAAACCTCCAAAATCAAAGAGATTGGCATGCAAATGGGAACAGCTTTCCAAATTGTAGATGACATCTTAGAAGCTACAAGCACTGCAAATGTCTTAGGCAAGTCCACAAGCTCAGATAGAGAAAATAAAAAAAGCACTTCTGTGACCGTCCTTGGCCTTGCCCAAGCAAAAAAACTCGCAGAGGCTCTTCGCTCTTCGGCCAAGGAAACATATGAATCTCTCTTTCCCGATTCTCCTTTGCTCCTTTCCTTACTAAATAAATTGATCGATCGATCTTTTTGATATGCTGCAAAATTATTCAATTTGCATCAAAACCAAATAATTCATAAAATGTAATTTCCTAAGTAATCAGAGGAAACAAAAAAAATGAATGTAACACATATACAAAGCCCCTATCAGGGAAATAGGCTCCACTTTTTACAAGAGCATTGTTCTATTGAGCATCGCCTGATAAAAAGGGGATTCGATGTAGGGTTTAGTTCTTTGGTTTTACTCATCGGAGCTCCTTTCTTATTGTTGTTATGTCTACTTGTCAAATGCACATCGCCGGGCCCTATATTTTACGGCAGCATACGGGTCGGAAGAGGAGGCAAGCTGATCAAATGTTGGAAAATTCGTTCCATGTTCCAAGATGCAGACAAACGAATCAAACAGCTACTGGCAGCAGACCCTGTTATTAGAGAAGAATGGACACAATACAGAAAACTGAAAAAGGACCCGCGCATCACGCCGCTTGGCAAATTCTTAAGAAAAACTTCCTTAGATGAGTTTCCTCAGTTTTGGAATGTGCTCAAAGGAGATATGAGCGTAGTAGGGCCAAGACCTTTTTTACTAGAAGAGCTAAGGCAGAGGATCCCCGAGAGCAATATGGTGATCTTTTGCATGAGACCTGGCCTCACCGGACTCTGGCAGACGTCGGGAAGGAGTCTTTTAAGCTTTGAAGAGCGCATCTCCTTAGAAAAACAGTATGTGGAGACCTATTCCTTCTTACACGATCTTCTCTTAATTGCAAAAACCATCCCTATGGTTCTTTTCCCCAGGGGTGCCTTTTAGCATGCACAAAGTCTCCTTGAAGCCCCTTTTTATTCTCTCGCTTGCGTATACGCTATTTATCCCTATTTTTCTTCCCCTTTGCCATCTCTCTACGTTTAGTCCCTTCCTTGCTTACACCTACCATAAAAAGACGCTTATTCAATCCCTATGGATCTCTATCCTATGTGGACTCATGATCGACCTGTGCACCTCTCAGCTGCATTTTGGCCTTTATGCACTTAACTTTGCTATTACCACCTTGCTTCTATTTAGTAAAAAAAGACACTTCTTTGATGAAAAACCCCTCTCCCTTTCGATATTCACCTTTTTCATCTCTGCAATTGCCACTCTTACTCTCCTACTTCTTACTATCTCCTTTGATGCACAGTTATCTTTGAACTGGCCTACGATCATCTCTGACGTTTTCCTGATGTCTATAGCAGATGCCCTTTATGCCTTTATAGGATTTACCCTTCCTATAAAACTGTATTTTCATCTAAAACAACATCCATGGAAGTTCTTACAAAAAAAGGCGGAGACGCAAGAATAGTGACCTTAGACACATCCTACTTCACCTTCATTGCAACGCAGGCAGCCCTCAGGGCGGGAGAGATCCTCAAGAAAGGGTTTTCCTCCCCATTTACTACTTCATCAAAGCCCGGCATGCAAAACCTCGTCACGGAATACGACATCCTCTCCGAGAAGTCTATCTGCCAGTTTGTACATGAGCATTTCCCCGATCACAATTTTCTAGGAGAAGAATCGGGGGCGACCACACACACACGCACAAAATCTGTCTTATGGATCATAGATCCCCTCGATGGCACGGTAAACTTCGCCCATAGGGTCCCGGTCTTTTCTGTGAGCATTGGTGTCTGTGTAGAAGAGGAGATACTCTCAGGTGTGGTCTTCCAGCCTATGACGGGAGAGCTCTTCGTCGCTGAAAAAAATAAGGGGGCCTACTTAAACGGCTCTAAGATACAAGTCTCCTCTACTTCCCATCTAAACGACGCCCTCATAGCTACGGGATTCCCTTATAATCTCAATGAAAATCCAAAAGGATGCATCGACAAACACTCTTCCCTTTTAAAACATGGATATGCTATGCGAAGGTTAGGATCGGCTGCGCTGGATCTGTCCTATCTCGCTGCGGGAAGGTTTGATGCATACTTTGAAGTCTCCTTGCAGCCGTGGGATATGGCTGCAGGCAAGCTCATTGCTGAAGAGGCTGGCGCTCTTGTTACAACGTATAGTGGAGAGAAAAAATCGGTTTTTGATACGGGCCCCTTGCTCGCCTCCAATCGAATCCTGCACAGCAAGATGCAACAACTACTATCTTAGAAGGACACTATGCTTATTAATGGAAAGGAAATCGCCGGCACAATTGAAAGCCAAGTCTGTTTTGCTATCGAAAGACTCCGCCATAGAAGACCAGGCCTTGCTTTCCTCCAAGTGGGGAAAAATCCGTCTTCTAAAATCTACATCCAGATGAAAAGAAAAAAATGTGCTGAGGTGGGCATCATTTCTTTTGATAGAGAGTTCCCAGGCGACATCTCCGAGCAAACACTCATTGATGAAATTGAGCGTCTCAATCACAATCCCGAAGTGGATGGCATCTTAGTCCAGCTGCCACTCCCTCCCCACATGAATACATTTAACATCCTCTCTACCCTCTCACCGGAAAAGGATGTCGATGGGTTCCACCCCCTAAATATGGGCAAGCTTCTCCTTGGCGAAAAAGACACTTTCATCCCATGCACTCCTGCCGGTATTCATGTATTACTCAGCAGATCCCAGATCCCCATCGAAGGAAAACATGTTGTCATTGTAGGGAGAAGTGCCATCGTGGGCAAGCCCCTTGCAGCCCTCCTCATGCAGAAAGCTCCTCATTGCAACGCCACTGTCACTGTAGCTCATAGCTTATCAGAGGATCTTCCTTCCCTCTGCCAAAGTGCTGACATCCTAATAGCCGCTATCGGTAAAGCACAGTTTATCACCAAAGACATGGTGAAAAAAGGAGCTACGGTGATCGATGTAGGGATCAATAGAATTTCTTTACAAGAGGGACAAACACAAATAGTCGGAGATGTCGACTTTATAAACGTTGCCCCCCTCTGCTCCCACATCACCCCCGTTCCCGGCGGCGTGGGCCCTATGACGATTGCTATGCTGCTATCTAACACTTTGCTCAGCTACCAGAAGAGAGTAAAATAATCTACACCTCCATTACCAAATTTTTACTTACCATTTCCCATTTCCATCGTGGTGAAAAATGATTTATTCTGCTTCAATGGAGCAAAACATGGAAATAGGTTCTATGGGTAAGAAAACAGTACTTTTTGATGTAGGCAATGTAATCTTGTATTTTAGCCATGAACAGATGTGCAAACAAATTGCTGACTATTGCAAAACGGATCCACAAGAAATTAAGCAGCTCATTTTCCACAATCATTGGGGAAAAAACTATGAGTCGGGGTGCATAGACGGCCATAGGATCTTTGAGGAGTTTCGCAGGCTCTTTGGCGAGAGCATCTCTTATCCCGGCCTCATGCATGCGATGAGCGACATCTTTGCTTTAAACGATTCTATCGTCCCTGTAATAAAAAAACTCAAACAAAATGGAGTACAACTCATTACCCTATCTAACACATGTCAGGCCCATTACGACTTTGCCTACACACATTTTCCCATCATGCACCTTTTTGATCAAAACGTTCTCTCCTATGAGGTGGGGTTCAGAAAGCCTAGTATAGAGATCTACGAATATGCCCTTAAAAAAGCGGGGTGCTTACCGAGTGAATGCTTCTACACAGACGACCTGTCAGAATATGTAGAAGCAGCAAGGTCGCTTGGAATCGACGCCGAGGTATTTACCTCCACAGAACTATTTACCACACAACTCACTCAAAGAGGATTCCTTTCCAAGGCGACCCTCACCGGAAAAACACTCCATGAATAAAAAGAGCTCCCTCAAGAAAGAGACAAGGCACCCCATCGAAAAAATAGATGTCCTCGCTCTAAAAAAGCGACTACTCCACCACCTGAGCGCAAAAAGCTATCAGCCCACGACACAAACAGCACTTTTTACAGAGCTAAAGCTAACAGCTAAAGAGCAGAAAGCTCTCAAAGAAATCATCACAGATCTTCTTACTGAAGAGGAGATTTTTGTAGAGAAGAAAAAACTATTCCTCAAGAAACAAAAGCCATCTAACATTGTTACTGGTAACGTCGTTACGGGAACACTCAGAATGCATCCGAGAGGCTTTGGCTTTGTCATCGTCGACGGCAAAGAAAAGAGCCCCGACATATTCATCCCCAAACATCTAACCGATGGCGGAGTAGATGGAGACACAGTGGAAGTAGCCATCCACCCCGTCCAAAGCTCTCCCAAAGGGCCCGACGGGAAAATCACCAAAATCCTCAAAAGAGGACGATCTCATATTGCAGGGACGATCCAATTTGTTACTTCATCAGGAGATATGATCGCCTTTATTCCCTTGCTTGGACAACATAAGCCGGCAAGAGTGGTTGCCTGCCAGAGCCAAAAAATAGAGATAGGAGACCGCGTCATCCTAAAAGTGCTCGAATGGGGAAACGAAGAGAAAGACCTCCTTTGCGAAGTCTATCATAAAATTGGCAATATCTTAGACCCCTCCCTAGACATCATTGCCGCCACAGAAGAATTTAATCTCCTTTCCTCTTTTTCTAAGGGTGTGATGGATGAAGTACAATCCTTCGAAGAAGAGGTACCAAAAAAAGATCTTAAAGGAAGGATGGATTTATCCACCATCGAGTGTTTTACCATAGATCCTCAAACAGCCAAAGACTTTGACGATGCCCTTTCCATCCGCAAAACAGAAAATGGGCATTTTCATCTAGGTGTGCATATTGCTGACGTGGCCCACTATGTGAAAAGGGGGTCTCTATTGGATAAAGAAGCCTATCAAAGGGCGAACTCTACCTACTTCCCCGGCGAGTGTATCCCCATGCTCCCCTTTGAGCTGTCTAACCACCTATGCAGCTTAAAGCCACACACAAATCGCCTATGCATCTCCGCTTTAATGGAATTTGATACAGAAGGCACCCTCATCCACTACGAGATTGTAAGGTCCTATATCCACAGCGCCAAGAGATTCACCTACGAAGAGGCAAAAGAGATCATCGATGGGAAGAAAAGCCCTCATAAACCGGCGATCGATCAGCTGGTGGAGCTGTGTCTTCTCCTCAAGAAAAAAAGATATGAAAGGGGCAGCGTCGACTTTGCCCTCCCCGAAGTAGTGATTGAAGTAGATCCAAAAGGAAAACCCCTCGGCTACAAAATCGTGGAATACGACATCTCCCATCAGCTCGTAGAAGAGTGCATGCTCAAAGCAAACGAAGTCGTCGCCAAATACCTTACCGATAAGTCATCTCCCGCTCTTTTCCGCATCCACGAGCCCCCATCGGGAGAGAGTTTGGAAGATTTTCTATCTCTGGCGAGGACGCTTGGATTTTCTATTAAGAAAGATCCGGGCAAAGAAGACATACAAAAGCTTTTTGAAGAGGCTAAGCCCACACCCCATGCGGGCAGGCTAGCTGTAGGCTTTATCCGGAGCATGAAACTTGCCTATTACTCAAAAGAAAATGTAGGACACTTTGGCCTCTGCTTAGAGCATTACTGCCACTTCACAAGCCCCATTAGAAGATATCCAGATCTGATCATCCAGCGCCTGCTATTTAAAGAGCAGCCGCTAGATAGCGCCTTCGATGAGATCGCCTTGCAATGCTCTGAGAGGGAAAGGCTCAGTTTCAAAGCAGAGCAGAGTGTGAAAACATTAAAAAAACTGCGTCTTCTAAGCCAGTACTTCCAAGAAGACCCCAAAAGGATCTATGAAGCCACTATCACCAAGATAAAACCCTTTGGACTCTCTTTTGAACTGGAGCCCCTATCCATCGAAGGGTTTATCCACATCTCTGAGCTAGGAGCAGACTATTTTATTTTTAACGCGCAAAGAGGATATCTCATCGGTGAGCGGACAGGAAAGAAATTCGTGCTCGGCGCCAAGATCGATGTCTACCTAGAGTCGATCGACTTCATCCTCATGGAAGCTAAGTGGGCAAGATGCAGAGAACCCGCCGACATTCGTCCTAAAGCTTTTTCCCATGAGCCATCTCGCAAAAGGAAAAGAAGAAGAAGATAGGTA
Source organism: Chlamydiota bacterium (assembly GCA_023265495.1). Classification (GTDB taxonomy): domain Bacteria; phylum Chlamydiota; class Chlamydiia; order Chlamydiales; family Rhabdochlamydiaceae; genus JAHFTP01. The sequence continues at coordinate 1,258 of JAHFTP010000043.1, read as the reverse complement.
GTCTCGCCACCTAAAACGAACTTATCATAGACAAACGTCCTGAAATCGGAAGTGATCGAAGGTGAATTACGCAATTTTTACGCATTTCAAGAAAAACTATTTTTTACCGCAATTTCAATACTTTGGCCCATTTCTACCGTCTCTATTTTTCACAAAAATAGCATCTTTTTGTGAATACAGAATCAGCATAAACGCATTATTCTCAAATAGATGCCTTAAAAATACGAAGAAATTTTTGGCAATTTATAAGGCTGGTGGCATTCTTTTGAAATCATGTTTCGGATTGGTCTTTTCACTCTGACGATATGTTGGGGTATGAGCTATATTTCCAGGAGTCACTCGCGTCCGCAGCGTCATGAAAACATAGAAAAAGCGGTCAAAAGACAAATAGTTTTAGGCCAGTTTCGTCTCGTCTAGTGCGTAAAATTTGCGTAAATTGATGTAGAGTTCTGTTAGATTTGTCTATAGAAAATCGAGGTCTAACTGTCCCTGTTTGATTCTCATAACCTTATAGTCGCAGAGCTCTGTGATATTCAACGACAAATTGATATTGTCATGGACAAATTACGCACTTCTTACGCATTACAAGAATGTTTTACCTTGTCTGTCATAAGAATTCCAGAGTGCAATGCTAAATCTCCAAAAAACGTATTGTTAAAATTCACATCCTCATGTATCATCGCATTTAGCTCTTTTTAAGACACTTACAATATCTTGTGTTAAACTTTTAATGCTACAAATGTTAAAGATCGAAGGGAAGGGATGTTAAATGACAAAGGCCGAATTTAAACACTATGACTTGACTTTGGTAGAGCCTACTTTTGACTCTCCTCTAACGGACCTTATTATCGATTTGAACCATCTTCGAAAAAAACGTTTAGATGGAACGACTCCTTCCCAGGTTTTCTTCAATCTCAAGAGCATTTTCCATATGTTGGAGAGTATCGGCTCAGCTCGCATTGAGGGAAATAACACTTCGCTTCTTGAGTATATAGAGACCAAGTTGGAAGAGAAGGTCGATGTGCCTATGGGTGTCAAAGAGATTCAAAACATTGAAAGTGCCATGGATTTCATTGAAAACAACGTAAAAAAGTATCCGGTCAATCGAGCTTTTGTCAGCGAAATTCATAGGATGGTTGTCGAGGGATTACCTACTTCACCAAAGGGGGAGGGAGATAAAACTCCAGGTCAATACAGGAAGTCAAATTTACAAATCACAAAATCTAAGCATCTACCTCCAGAGTGGGTGCTCGTTGAT
>JAHFTP010000200.1 GCA_023265495.1 Chlamydiota bacterium | reverse complement strand
AGATTCAAAGATATACCCACAGACGCTCTGGGCGAGGCTCTTAAATCGGCTGCCCGATGTGGTCTCACGGAAGCGCTAAATGCCATCATAGGGAGCAATAGATTCAAAGATATACCCCCAGCAGCTCTGGGCTCGGCTCTTAAATCGGCTGCCCAATGCGGTCATGTAGAAGCAGTAAAAGCCATTGCAAAAAGTAATAGGTTTACTGAAATCCCGGCCGATGCTTTTGGTGAGGCCTTTAGTCACGACCTAAGACTAGATATCTCTTCCGCATTAGATCTGATGGATAACATGCTTAAGCACCCACATTGTAAGGTATCCCATCTATATAGGATCTTGGACACATTAAATATTGCTTTTGAACACGATATTCGTAGCTATGCTATCAATTATTACAATGAGATACACCCAGGGAATATCTTAACATCCGATTCGCCGATTCACATTGAAGATCCTCAAGAGTTTATGGATGCACTTTTGAAAGATCGGCTGGGAAGACCACCCTGCGCGATTCGCGACGCAGTAGAAAACAACTGGCGAGACCGGGGGAGGGATCTTCCAGAAAAATACTTTAGAAACGCCATATACACCTCAGTTTGGGAGATTCTCAAAAATAACCGGGGCTTAGTAACACCTGAAGGAGCGGATTTTGGGAGGCATCACCTCTGTTCAATCCCTGAAATGCTTACTATCATCGTGGCGGAGGCTAGGAAGAAGTGGTATGCGTGAAGGAGTTAATAGCGGAAAAAGCACAAGGTTACGCTAGCGGATCCGGGGACATTTCTTGGATCTGCTCAATGAATCGAAAGGCGTCATAGAAGTGGATGAGTTCATCCGCTTTTTTATCTTTGCTCTGCTTGAGCTCTTCAAAGATTTTTAACCCTTTGGCATTGAGTCCTTGTTGGAAGTACAGAACGCCCAACCTAAAGAGGATTTCCCTATCAGAGGGGGCAAAAGAGAGGAGGATTTCGTATTCTTCTATCTCTTCTTTATGTTTTTCTAAGTCGTGATAAATTTGAGCGAGCTGTGCATGTACCCAAGGGTCTTTAGGCAGGTAATTGGCTAAAATAGAAAATTCTTCTATGGCTCTATTGGCGGTGATTTGGAATTTTTGCTTCATGAGCTGAGAGGAATATTCCTTGGGGACAAAAGCCAAACGGTTTTTCGGATTTGCTTTATGGGGGTGTTGATAAATTTTAGAGAGCTCCTTATAGGCTTCCGCAAGAGCGGCATGCGGCTCCGGAGCGCCGGGAAAGTTTTTGACTAGGAGGATGGTTTCTGCAATGTTGGCAAGGAGCAGTTGTTCTCTCATAATAAATACATCTTCCCAATGGAGCCATATGCTTAATTTCTCCATAAGATGGGCAAGTGTGGGAAAGGCTCTTAAGAAATCGTAGTAGGCGGTTTCTTGCCTATTCAATAACGAAGAGCAGGACGTGATTGCTGAGAGGAACAGGGTGGAATGCTCATGTGTATGAGGATGGGAGGCTATAGCCGCTCTGCATGCAGAAAGAAAGCCTTCTTTCAGTTCGATGAATTGCTGTGGTTTCTTCGCCTGGAAATAAAATAAAAGAACAAAGTAAGAAAAAACAGTGAGGAAGAGAAAAGCTAAGGCAAATGCTACAAGGCTCGATTTGGCAAGGAAAGAAAAAAATAGTAATAGACAAAAAACTTCTATGACAGCAAGAGACAGGAATCCAATGTGAAACATCGCGTGAAAGCGAGTAAAAAATAGGAATTTTTTACGAAATGATTCGGAAAGAATTCCTATTTTTTCTTCTAATGATGCATTTCTTGTTTGTTGATTTTTTGCCAAAAAAAATAGATCGTCTGTCGTCATAAAGATAGCTGTCTCTATTGATTGCCTGTTTGTATCATGTAGTCAATCACTCTTTGGGAAACGCCGGCATTTTTTAGTTCTAATATGTCAGAGGTACTTAAGTGAAAAACACTCTTTGTGCTCTGTATCTGGCTGATCATCACATTATCGCTGAGCCCATTTTTGGACATTTCAATGACATCATTTGTAGAAAGGGGCTCGCTATGGTCAATTTTATGTAACGTTTGTGGAGAATTTTGCTCCATGTTAGCTCTGTCGTGATCATCTACAGCGGCGCCAATGAGGGCTCCACCTGCGGCGCCGACAGCCCCGCCAACAACAGCTCCGGTGGCGTTGCCTGCTATAAGGCCTCCTCCTAAAGCTCCAACGCCGGCCCCGGCCAAGGCCCCCGTCTGTGTATCATTTTCACATCCGGTGATCACAATAGCCACAAGGCTGAGAAGGGAAAGAACATATTTCATAGAAAGCTCCATTTGATTCAGGTCTGTGTGTTTTTATAAAAAAGGATTTTTTAAGCCCCTTTTCTCATCGGGGGCAGGGGCTCTTCTTTAAACCTATATCCGACACCTCGAACCGTTTCAATCCAGTCAAAGCTCGGGCCCAACTTCTTTCTTAAAGAGGCGATGTGGACATCAATATTTCGATCTACAATGAAGGCGTCATCGTTGTGGATGTCGTCAAGCAGTTGATTCCTGGTAAGTACCTTACCTCTGTTACCGAGTAGTCGTCTCAAAATTCCGAATTCTGATAGGGTAACGGGTACATTTTTATCTTCTTTTTTCACGAGGTATCGATCAATTTCTAAGATGAATTCGCCGAAGGTAACGACTTTTTGTGTTTTTTCCGGCTCCTTGGTTCTTCGCAAAACAGCTTTTATACGAGAAAAAAGAATCTTAGGAGAAAAGGGCTTGGCGATATAATCATCGGCTCCGAGTTCTAGTCCTAAGACTATATCTAACTCTTCAGATTTTGCAGTAAGGATGATGACCGGGATATTTTTTAGATCGTTGTTATTTTTGATTTTGCGGCATACATCAAACCCATTTTGTCCGGGGAGCATCAAATCTAAAATAACGAGGTCCGGCTTCTCTCTTTCTACAGCTCTATATCCATTTATGCCATCTACTTCGACATGTAGTTTATAGCCTGTGACTTCTGCTTGCAGTTTTATTAATGCAGCAATGTCTTCTTCATCTTCAATTAAGAGTATTCTTTTTTTTTGGGACATGAATCACCTCAGAGAACATATTCTATGTTTGCTCCATTCAAACAGCTTTGTGGAATTTTTTCACTAATATTTTTATGGAGTAAGAAAGACTTGGTGTATGGGATGTCCAAGGAATATTTTCCCCATCGATGTAAATTTTTCCGGGTCGTCAGAGACAAAAAATGTGTATTGGGGAGAGTTTTGGGAGTCATTACCCATATGATGCTTAGCAAGAAGTTCTTTTACATGTTGAGCGCAACTCT
>JAHFTP010000199.1 GCA_023265495.1 Chlamydiota bacterium | reverse complement strand
CTCCAGAAAAGTGGAAGAAAGACAAGGTCACAGGCCTATGATGAGTGACCTTCGCGAATCAGGCTGCCTATCGGGAGATGCACTCATTCAAGAAGCGGGCACAGGATGCTTTCATAAAATAAAAGACCTAGCCGAAAGGAAAGAGCAAACACCCATTATGGTCCATGGAATCAATAAAGACCGAAAATTAGGTACTTACCCGCTCATAAAAGCCTTTTATTCAGGCAGAAAAATGGTCTATGAAATGCAGACAGAAAAAGGCAAATCGATTAAAGCCAGTGCCAACCACCCCTTCTTCAAAGAAGAGGGTTGGACGCGCCTAGATGCCTTGAAGCAAGGAGATCTCATTGGCGTACGAGGACCCGACGATCAGCTGCTATGGGACAAAATCCTCTCTATTACAGAGCGACAAGAGGAAGATGTCTACGATGCCACAATAGAAAATGCACATAACTTCGTTGCAAACGGCCTCATCGTTCATAACAGCATAGAACAAGATAGCGACATAGTGATGTTCTTGCTCCGTAGGGAATACTATGATCCCTATGATAAACCAGGTCTTGCAGAGCTCATCGTAGCAAAAAATCGGCATGGCTCCGTAGGGAGTGTTTTCTTTACTTTCCGCAAAGAGCTGGCCCAATTTGCCAACTACACAGCGTTACATGCGAAAGAAAAAGAAAAAGAGGACGCCTTTTCCGCTTTTTCTCCTAATTAGCCTGAAAAAAATAGAACAATGTTCAGCATTAAGGGATTTGTTGAACGAAGAAGATCTTAGCATTCCTTGGCAGCAAGAGGCAACCGAATGGTAAACATGGTACCCACGCCGAGGGTTGAGTGTACCTGCAAAGTGCCTTGGTGCTTATCAATGATCGTCTTGACTAAGGACAGGCCGAGGCCTGCGCCGCCAAGACGCCTAGAATGCGCCTTATTGACCGTGTAGAACTTCTCGAAGATATGCTCCACATCTTGCGGAGGGATTCCTATTCCATTATCGCTGATGTGCAAGACGACCTCTTCTGCTTCTGTAAACGCTTTGATAGAAATCTTCACAGGAGGTTTAGAATATTTGGCAGCATTGTCTAGTAAGTTCATGATAGCAAGCTCTAGTATACTCGCATCAGCTGCTGCAGAAATGGGGTCTTCCTGTTTTTCTATATCAACATGTACATCTTGATAAATGGCTTGCACATCTTGTGCACAATTTTCTAGAAGAGGAAGGATATCGCAGTGTTGGAAAGGAGAAATACATACATTTTCTAAGTCAGCTAAGGTGAGCAAATTTTTAACTAACTTCTCCATGCGATGGCTGTTTCTTACAATTTTTTCTATGATCTCACTGAGCATATCCGGAGGAATATCTTTGATCTCTTGGAGCGTCTCTGCAAATCCTTTTATGATCGTGATGGGCGTCTTTAACTCATGAGAGGCGTTAGCAACGAATTCCTTGCCCATCTCTAGAATTTTATGCTGAGAAGACTTGTCTTGGAGAACGAGGATCGCCCCTGTGTTGTGCCACTTAGGTACCGCCACAATGTCGAAATAGTTTTTTTTGTTTAACCCCAGCTCTATGGAGTCCGTTAAGATCGTATGGTGTTTTTGACACTGTTGCAGCAAGTCCATACATTTCTGAAAGACAAGCTCATGTTGTCGATTCTTGTCGGAGACAAATTTCTGTCCAAGGAGCAATCTCTTAGGAACATCTAAGATCTTTGAACCGACGAAGTTGACATAGGTGACAATAAAATTCTCATCAACAGCTACGACCCCCTCTCCTAAAGATTCGAGGATCGCCTCCTTCTCATTTTTTTCTCTAGTGAGATCGCCTCTTAGCTCATCGACAAGGTGAAAGAGCCCCCGCATCGTCATAGCAATCTGCGCAATAGGGGAATCTTTCTGTTTGGGGAAACCAGTCATTAGCTGCGCGTGAAGCCCTTCCATTCCCGCCTGACACCCCTTTATCAGAGAGACCATTTGATAAATAGGCTTCATCCATCCGAAAAAAATATAGAGTAGAGAAGAAGAAGCAATACCTGCCACGAACACAAAAAGAAAAGAGGGGGGCAGGGATGACCCCAAGAAAAAAAAGAGAGCCGCTAAAATGACACAAAAGAGACTGGCTCCAAGTACGATCGCTCTACTCATTTTGTATAACCTATGACACTATACACTTGCTTTGGCTCGTCAAAGCCTTTTAACTCCATCTTTCCTCTGCTCTCTATCACAAATTGCTCGGCAACATGCGCCTCTTGCGCTGTCTCCGCTGAAATGAGGATCTCTCTTCCTTTTGCAGCAGAACATAGTCTCGAAGCTAAATTTACATTGCTCCCTATCGCCGTATAGTTAAGCCGGCTTTCTGCTCCCATATTCCCTAAAATCACCTTTCCCGTGTGGATGCCAATACCTATTTCTACGGACATCTTTTGCAAAGCCTTCCTTTCTTTATTCCACTCATCTAATTTCGCCCTACATTCTAATGCACTTTGGATAGCTTGCAAAGCACTATCTTCTCTTGCTATAGGCGCTCCGAAAAGAACCATGACCCCATCCCCTATATACTTATCGATTACACCATGATGATTATCAATGACATAGGCAATCTTCGTCATACACTCATTGACAAGTTCTATCACCTCATGAGGGGGCATGTGCTGGGTGATATGAGTGAAGTGCCGCACATCGGCAAAAAATAAAGTAATACTTTTTTCTTCTCCTCCTAGATGCACTTCTTTTTGCAAGATCTCTCTTGCGATGTCAGGGGAAACGATCTTATTTAAAATCGATTTCACCTTTTCTTTTTCCTCTAATCCGCGAGCCATATCTTTAAAAGATAGGCAAAGCTTTTGGATCTCGTTATTCTTTCCAAAGTTCACCTCGGGAATGTTTACTTCTTTCCACTTGCCCTCTTTAATTTTTAAAGCAGCATCCGCTAGAGCGATAATGGATTTGGTCATCTTTTTTGTAAGAGGGAAAAGACCCAAAAGAAGAAAGAAAATACCTCCTAAGATAATCATTCTTCTGTTGGAAGACATTTGGCTTAAGAGCGATTCCAATTTGGTGTCTAGCTGATTGATGAGAGCAAATTCTATTTTCGGTTCATTTAAGAAAAAAATGTCTAAGTCAACCCCTGCAAGCGGATGTAGATACATGTAATAGTACTGACGCCCTTTCCACTCAACAAAACCTGTAGGCGTCTTTGTGAGGGCACTGAGCATAGGAACTGCAAAATCTACGCTGCTATGCAATCTGCCATCAGGGGTGAGTATAACGGCTACTTTTCCTTCCGTACTACGCAGGCTGTCTGGGAGAAGCTCGTTG
>JAHFTP010000198.1 GCA_023265495.1 Chlamydiota bacterium | reverse complement strand
CCTGCCAAATATGCAATATCCCATTTTTGATTTCTTCTTCTGTGCGCCGGGTTTTTTCGTTTTCCATGACCACTTCATGGATCTTGAGTCCTGACTGTCTGCAATGGATGAGAAGCTCTTCACAAGTGCTAAAGGGAAAAGGAACGGCAAGGGGTAGAGGAGTTTCGTTAGCAGGAGCCTCTTGAAAGATATGCTCATGCTCCACAACAAACCCACCGCCCACGGAATAATAAATTTTAGAAAAAATCTCCTTTTGCTCAGAATTAAATGCTCTGATTTTCATTGCATTCGAATGAAAGGGAAGCCTTTTTCCCCGCAAAAAAAGAAGATCTTCATCTGGAGAGAAATTAATAGGACAGATCCCTAGAACATTCAAAACTCTTTCACTGCGGATTTGCAAAACTCTCGGCTCTACTTGCTCAGGAGCCACAAGCTCGGGCGCTTCTCCTTCCAGGCCTAAAAGGATCGCTATATCGGTGGCATGACCTTTGCCCGTCATGGCAAGTGAGCCATACAGTTCTACTTTGATTGCATCGAGCTGATCGAGAAGCTGCAGCTCCAAAAGCTTTCCTGAGAACATACGTGCCGCTCTCATCGGCCCTACCGTATGGGAGCTAGAAGGTCCTATACCTATGGAGAACAGTTGAAACACACTTACGGGCACCGCAGTATTTTTCTGAGAATCAATAATAGACATACTGTATCTCTTTTTAGTTCCTGTTTAATAGACTTGCCCCCATTTTTACCTTTTTGCTAATTTGAAATCAATAATATTTTTTAAATTTATTTTACCATCGTAAAACATACTGAAAGATAATTACTTAATTCTTGAAAAAACAAATTTACCCCATTTGCAAGTAGAATGAACTTGAGCTTATTGCCCTCTAACTTTAAAATCTCTTTTTACCCACAGGTGAGCAAGTATGCATCCTAAATATATTTTCATGAGCGGAGGAGTTGTTTCCTCGTTAGGGAAAGGACTGACCTCAGCATCTATTGCGATGCTTTTAGAACAGCGCGGCTTGAAAGTCGCTATGTTGAAGCTAGACCCTTATCTCAATGTCGACCCCGGCACGATGAACCCCTTCCAGCATGGAGAGGTATACGTAACAGATGATGGAGCAGAGACAGATCTAGACCTCGGCCATTACTATCGATTTACTCATGCAGCCCTCTCAAGGTCTTCTAATGCCACTTCAGGACAGATCTATGACACCGTCATTAAAAAAGAGAGACGGGGAGATTATTTGGGGAAAACCGTACAAGTTATCCCTCATGTGACGGATGAAATTAAACAAAGAATCCTTGCTGCTTCTAAAATAGATCCTAGCATACAGGTTGTCATCGTAGAAATCGGCGGCACTGTGGGAGATATAGAGTCCCTTCCTTTCTTTGAAGCCATACGCCAATTTCGTTACGAAAGGCCTAAAGACTGCATCAACATCCACCTCACCTATGTTCCCTACCTTAGAGCAGCAGGAGAAGTCAAAACAAAGCCTACACAACACTCCGTCCAAATCTTAAGAGAAATCGGGATCATGCCAGACATTATCCTCTGCCGTTGCGAAGAGAGCCTCGACGATGAGATCAAAGACAAAATATCCTTATTTTGTAGCGTACCGAGAGAAGGAGTTTTTGATGAGCCGGACATCCTTACAAGCATCTATGAAGTGCCTATGCTCTTATTTAAACAAGAACTCGATCAAAAGGTCTGCCAAATGCTGGGCCTTCCCCTCTCCCCTATTAACCTAGCCAAATGGGAAAGCATGCTCCAAACGCTGCGCAAACCGAGAAAAAAGGTCAAGGTAGGGGTCGTCGGCAAATATATGCAACACCAAGACGCCTACAAATCCGTCTTTGAAGCGCTCCAACATGGGGGGATTGCTAATAACGTCGAAGTGGAAATCTTGCGTTTTGAATCAGAAAAAATCCCTGATCCAGAAACCGCAAAACATGTTGTCTCGCAATGTGACGGGATCCTGATCCCCGGCGGCTTTGGAGAAAGAGGATGGATGGGGAAAATACTCACTGCTAAATACTGCAGAGAACATAAAATCCCCTACTTTGGCATATGCCTTGGTATGCAGGTCATGTGTGTAGAGTTTGCAAGACACGTCCTCACTTTAAGCGATGCGAACTCCACAGAAATGGATGCAAATACCTCTCATCCTATTATCTCCCTACTTAGCGAACAAAAAGGGGTGGCAGACCTCGGCGGCACGATGCGCCTTGGCGCCTATACCTGCCTGCTCCAAAAGGAATCTAAAGCAGAAAAAGCCTACGGGCAGATGGCCATATCAGAAAGACATAGACATCGATGGGAATTTAACAACGTCTACAAAGACCAGTGTGAGGCTAAAGGGATGCAGGTCTCCGGGCAGCTGCAGCAAGGACACCTCTGTGAAATTGTGGAACTCAAAGACCACCCCTGGATGGTAGGGGTACAGTTCCATCCCGAATTTAAATCCAAGCCTACTGAGCCGCACCCTCTTTTTAAAGATTTTATCGCGGCCATAGTAGCAAACAACACGTAAAGGAGATCCTTGTCAAGAATCCTATCTATAGATTACGGAAGAGCTCGTATAGGCGTTGCTCACTCAGATGAGAGGAAATGGATCGCCTCCCCTCTTTGTGTCATAAAAGCACAAAAAAAACCTCTAGCCACAGCAAACGATCTCCTTAGCAAAATAGGCCATCTCCTCCCCCTTGAAAAGATCATTGTCGGCCTCCCCCTCCTGTTAAACGGACAGGAAGGAGAAATGGCCAAAGAAGCGAAAGCCTTCGCAGAGAAGCTCAAAGAAGTGTGCCAGGTGCCCATTGTCTTCTGGGATGAGAGGCTCACCTCTATGCAAGCCGAGAGGCTTTTAAAAGAAGACAATAAAAATAGAAAACAAAGGGCTCAGTGTGTAGACACCCTCTCCGCTGTGCTTATCCTACAAAACTATCTCGATGCCCAGGCCCTAGTTTGTAGGTAACAATTAATGTGTGTGTGGAGTTTGCAAGGCACATTCTCCACTTAACCGAGAGAGAGGCAAACACCTCCCGCCCTATCATTTCCCTGCAGAACGCAAAAACCACCCTTGGATGGTAGGCGTGCAGTTCCTCCCTGAATTTAAATCCTCTAGGCCGGAAGCCACTGCTGTTTAAGATCATCTAAAAGAGCTTCTATGGCATGTATTTTTTCTTCATTTAAATGGGCAGCTGTTTTGCATGCAGCCTCTCCCCCTCCAAAGTAGTCATAGCCTGCAAGCTTTCCTGCTATCCTCAGCATGTCATACATCCTTCCATAGAGTCGGTTCGCAATAGAGGGATCCACTTT
>JAHFTP010000042.1 GCA_023265495.1 Chlamydiota bacterium | reverse complement strand
TGATAAGCTATCTAAAACTATGGTACACTCAAAGCGCACTAGAGGCTATTTAAAGAAATCTGTTTACTCTACTTGTGCACTTCGAGCTTGAAAGGGCGCAATTCCCTTGCTCGGATGCGTTGTAACTCAGTACTTTCGTAAAGGTCTTCGAAGTTTTCATTTAAAAAGGGCCGATTATCTGATGTACTGTAATACCGATTTTTTCCTATATTCCCCAACTTGAATTCGAATATGTGTATGGGGTTGCAACCTCGATTGCTGTGCCAGTGCGTATATTCTGTTTTCCCCCCAAATACTTGGAAAAAGAGCTCCATTGGAGTTAAAGAAATTTCTCGCTTGGTTAATTCTTCTGCAAAGAGTCTTTGTATAGTTGCCATCCGCTGCTCCAATGCCATGAAAGTTCCGGAGGAAACATCGATAGATTTAGTGAACTGATTATAACCGCGTATTTTCGTTAATAATTGAGGATTGCTAAGTATAAGCATCGTGCTGCAATCAAAGGGCATGGCTGCCTGAGGAAGGCCAAATTGCCACATTCTTACATGGGAAAAATGGTTAATGGTTGGCATGGATTGTTCATCGTCGTAATCTAACAATTTTTCAAATTCCCCTTCGGGAGATAGGAGAATCATGGAGTTCCCCGATGAACAATCCTTTGACCCTTTTATTATTCCTAAGAGGCAATACAGGTGCACTATTGCTTTAGGAATGCTCTTGAATTTCTCTCCGGCCGTAGGATCCTCTAAAAGCAAATCATAAGCTCTCCTTCCCGGTTCTTGAATCCATTTTTGGATGCTACCACCTATATAGTCTTTTCTTTCGAAAGGATTTGACAGCGCAAAGTTGTGGTAGGCTATGCTCTCTAGGTAGATTCCAATGGCACGTGCTCTATATTTGTCTGCTACTAGGAGCCCATTAATATCCCACCACATATCATGGCCAACGGCCTCTCTACCTTCTATTGTGAGTATTGTTTGCAGAAAGCAATAGAGTTGTTGCAACACAGATGGGGGAAGTAAAGAGCATAGCCTTATAGCCTCATTATGTAGGTCTTCGGCTTGTTCTCGGCAACTTTTTTCGAGAAGAAGAGCTCCTTCCTCCCTACGCTTGTCTGCATTCCTTAAAAGAGTGTCGACCTGAAGGAAATGATTTTTTATTAAGCAAAGTCCGCTTTTTAGAGATATGGCAGAAATGGTCGAAGGAGCCGTCATAGAAAAGCCGGCGATAGAGTCATAATCATACCCTAAGACCTCCTTCTTTATCGTTGCCGGGGGGTTTGGTTTGTATTTGCCGGCTACCCCTTCTCTTCCCGGAGGGAAAGCAATGGTATATATGTCTTTATAGCAAGGGCCCCCAAAACGAGTTAGGTTGCCGGTGAGGGCCTGCTCTAAGAATCGTTTTTTCAGGTCTTGCAAGACCAGGAAGTCTGCAAAGAGCTCTCTATTTGGATAAAGAGCTTGCTGCCTAAGATGAGTTTCTAATAGGAGTAGGACCTCTTTGTCTGCATGAGGTTCTTCTAGGAGGGTAGCAATCCCTTCTAGCAGAGTTCTTGCTCGATTTTGAAAGGCTGTTAAAGCTCCATCATCATATGCTGTGGGATGCAGTATAAGAAAATAAGCACATCCTTTCCATAAGCCACAAAGAGGATGCTCAGATGAGGAAAAAGCTTCGGCAAGAGCTGGGTATTTCACTAAAAAGTCATTTCGCAACAGACGTAGGGCTTCCAAGGTCTTAGCTCTAAAATCTAGGTCAGCTATTTGGGGCTCTGTTAAGACAGCCCGCTCACCCCGGTATAATGGCGCGAGAATGGGACATTGAGGAAATAAAAGAGCTAGCGTTTCTTCAGAGCAAGAAGCTAGCAGAGTGTCTCTTGCTCTATGAAGTTCTCTTTGTCTTTGCTCTTTATCCGGGTTACATAGGGCAGAGGTGAGATGTGTCAACAAGAGATCTTTAGCTTCACTGCGATCTTCTAAATGTGCAAGTCCCCATGCGATATGATGGAGGCCCCAATCTCTATCCCGATCTTTGATAACTATGCCTGTCGCTCTAGCTTGCTGTTTTAGCTTTTCGTTCAGATCGCTCCGCACTTCGGACGGTAGGAGTTCTACTGCTCTACTAAAGAAAAACTCGTTCATAACTTCTTGCAGGACTTCTAATCGCTCATAGAGATGTTCCTTCGCAAAGGAAAGAATATCCTCATCTGTTAAGACTAGACTTGGTAGTAAAGTGGAATATAAGGCAGCTCTTAGACTCTCTTTTATAGAGGGATCACTTTTTTCTAGGGCAGAAAATACTGCAGGGTTTTGTGATTGGATGATAGCTTTGCGATCTTCTTCTCTGCAAGCTTTCTCATAAAAAGCTCTTGCAAGCTGCATCTGGTCTTCCCTACTTAAAGAGGAAAATGCCTTGATAAATAGCTCTTTTTGTTTTGGTTTGTCTGTAGTCGAAAGAAGGGTAATGAAAGAAGATAAGGGAGAATCTTGTATGATAAATGGATTTGCGGGTTTTTCTAGGGCGCCTGCAAGGCCTTCTTCTTCGACAATAAGAGTTCCTTCTGCAAAGGAGGCTGATAGCCTACAAACTTCTTTGGCAAATGATTGAAAATCTGCATTCCCTGTAAGGGAAGAAAAGGGAGTGCTCACTGTAGGGGATACGGACGTAATAACAGCTGCTACTTGGAGAAGATGTCGTAATGTGTCATCTTGAATAACTAAAGAGCTCGTGTCGCTTGAAGAAGCTGCTGCACTGGAAGCATCAAAGGGAGGTTTTCTGCTGAGATGATAGATGGTCCTGCCGTTACTTTCGCCTCCTACTTGTATAGAGTAATCCCTTATCAGGTCTTCTAAAGAGGCTGGTAGGCTCGCTAAAGAGCCTCTGTCAAATGCTGCCTCTAGGCGTGTGGAGGACATTATCTTTCTATTGTTTGTATGATGAAAATTAAGATAATTATATAATAATATTGTTATTTTGTCTATGGCAGCAAACAATTTAATTGTTTTGTTGTTTGTTTAATAATAAAAATTACATGTTTCGGTAGTGGTAAATAAAACTTTCCTTGACATGTGTAAAAGTTGTTTTTGATCTCTTTCCTTATAGGGGAATTGTAGTTTCCTTGACTTAAGAGGGGATTTTTGAATAATGCATGAGGAAAAATAGCAAAGCAAGGAGCTCTTCTCATGTTTAATACGCCTGCCCAAAGTCTGAGCAAAAAAACGGTAGATCGAGCACTTGTAGATCGAGAGGATAAGTGGAATGTGGAGGCTTTGTATAAAAACTGGGAGGAGTGGGAAAGCGAGCTTTCGCAAGTGGGACAGAGCGAAGGACGGCCTCGTTTTTCTCAGATTTCTGCTTTTGATGGAAAACTGGCAGATCCTGCAAAACTTTCTTCTGCTTTAGATCTTATTCTTGCTTTAGATAGACATTTGTCCAAGCTCTACACATATGCTCATCTCAGACATGATGAAGATGTAGCGGAAGAGGTAGCAAAAAAAGCGTACAATAGGGTCGTCGGGTTGTTATATGAGTTTAGGCAAGCTTCTTCTTGGGTGGAGCCGCAGCTGCTCCGGCTTGCCGATCATCAGATTCAATCTCTACTAGGGAGCGACATCCTTAAGCAATATCGTCTGTATCTGGAAAAAATTGTTAGGCTAAAGCCTCATACGTTACCCGCAGAGCAAGAAATGCTCATGGCGCTTGCAGGCAAACCTTTGGAGACAGCTCAGAAAGTGTTTAGCGCGCTCAATAATGCTGATTTAAAATTTCCTGATGTGGAAGATAGCCAGGGACAAAAGCATCCGTTAACTCACGGAACCTATCTTGTCTACTTGCGAAATAAAGATCGCAAGCTGAGAAAAGAAGCGTTCTGTAAGTTGCAATCTACCTATAGCAACTATGAAAATACACTATGCGAGCTCATACAAGGGCTCGTGGAAAAACATGAATTTGAAAGGAAGGCCAGGTCTTTTAACTCCTCGCTGCAGGCGGCACTTTTCCCTCATCAAATTGAAGAGTCCGTTTATTTATCATTGATCTCTTGCGTGAAAGAACATCTTCCCAGCTTGCATCACTATATGCGTATGAGAAAAGGCGTGTTAGGAGTCGATAAGCTCCATTTATATGACCTTTACGTTTCCATGATCGACGATGTGAGCTTCCATGCTTCTTATGAGAAAGCAGAACAGATGGTCATCGAGTCGGTAGCTCCTCTAGGAAAAGAATACCAATCTGTTTTAGAGAACGGGATGAAGCAGGATCGCTGGGTAGATCGCTTTGAAAATGTTAGAAAAAGAAGCGGCGCCTACTCGAGTGGATGCTACGACAGCATGCCCTATATCCTAATGAACTATCAAGGTACGCTCAATGATGTGATGACCCTCTCTCATGAAGCTGGCCATAGCATGCATTCTTATATGAGTAATGCAGGTCAACCCTATCAGTATGCGCAGTACCCCATTTTCCTTGCGGAGGTGGCCTCCACATTCCATGAGCAGCTGTTATTTACCTATATGTTAAAGAAGGCTGGCAACGTTAAGGAAAAGGCCTTTTTGCTCAATCAGCGCATCGATGACATAAGGGCCACCTTTTTCAGGCAGACTATGTTTGCAGAGTTCGAGCTTACCCTCCATAGGTGGGTAGAAGAAGGACATCCTCTTACCCCCGCTTTACTCAAACAAGAGTATAAAAGGTTAAATGAACAATATTTTGGGCCAGATGTGGTGATTGATGAAGAAATAACTATTGAGTGGGCGCGTATCCCTCATTTCTATTACAACTTTTATGTGTATCAGTATGCTACAGGGATCAGCGCGGCCTTTGCGCTAGTGGAAAAACTTTTCCAAGAAGGAGAGCCGGCTAGAAAGAGGTATTTACAATTTATTTCATCAGGAGCGAGTGGGTATCCTTTGGATCTGCTCTCCGCAGCAGGCGTTGACATGCGAAAGACGGATCCAATTAAAAGTCTTTTATCTCATTTTACCTACTTAGTTCAGGAGCTCGACGCTTGCGTCAAGCAGTAAAAAATTGGGGATATGTAAAAAAAAGTTGCTGTAAATCATCGCGCGCAGTATGTGAATTGTAATAAATATGCATTTCTCACAGGCAGCCGAATCCAAAAGGTACAAAATGACGCTAGCGCAGCAAAATAAAGTCAAATCCTCCTTTGTAGTGATGAATGAAAAAGGCCTGCATACACGTCCTTCCACAGAGCTTGTTAAGTGTGCGTCTTCCTTCAAATCACAGGTTACGCTTGTCTATCAAAATCTCTCAGTCAATGCCAAGTCTTTGCTTGGCATTTTAATGCTTGCCGCATCACGCGGATCGAAGATAAAGATCGAAGCAGAAGGAGAAGATGCCGAAACAGCAGTAAAAGCCATCCTCGACCTAGCCAAGAACAAGTTCAATATCAAATACTAAGCGTGTTTTTTGGAAATTTCCAGCCTAAGAAGGATCGATAGCGGTTTCTAGGGCAGGGATTCGATGTAAATACCATACTCCTGAGGTACGTGAAGCAGCTTTTGCCCTGCCTCAGTTATGTAGTAGATCTGTTGCCTTAGATTATTCTTCCACGGCAATGGCCTTGTCTAGGATCTCTTTTCTACAGAAAACAGGGACATTATTCACCAAGGCGAGTGTGATGCAATCACTTGGCCTCGCATCGATCTCCAAAATACTTTTCTTCCCATCTAGAGCTAGCTCTAAAAAGAGCCGAGCGAAATAGATGGTGTCTTCGACATCTTGGATCACAACTTGAACGATTTTGATCTCATAGCCTTTTAAAATGCTGTTAATGAGATCGTGTGTAAAGGGCCGCGGCATATGCTTTTCCGTTAAGTAGGTCTGTATGTTCTTCCCTACTTGTGGATCTGTATAAATAGCAAATCGTTTTTGCTGCGTGCCTAAGATGATCACTGTGTAGGAGC
Source organism: Chlamydiota bacterium (assembly GCA_023265495.1). Lineage (GTDB taxonomy): Bacteria > Chlamydiota > Chlamydiia > Chlamydiales > Rhabdochlamydiaceae > JAHFTP01. The sequence continues at coordinate 5,021 of JAHFTP010000042.1, read as the reverse complement.
GCGACTGCATAATTTTATTAAAGGTAACAGGGATAAGATCAGAGACCATACGTATTCCTTATGCAAGGTTGTCTATTTTTGTGTATACGATGAAAAGGGGATTTATCACTAGAGTTTAGGAGTCTGAAAAAATCCTCATCCGGGAAAATCATTTTTGGATTGTATACAATATAGAATCGATGGCGGTATTTGGCTGGCTATCATTAGATACTCAGCCAAATGTGTTATTTTTTGTGCGTTGTGGCTGAGTATCTAATGATAGCCAGCCATAAAAGAGATTAGGGGCGGATGACAACTTGCCCGTCGGTAAAGCCAACAATCACTCTGCCGGCGAGGTGAAAAAATAGTCCGGTCTCCACTACGCCGGCGATTTGCTTTAAGCTAGTATGCAAATGCTCCGGATTGGAAAGGGGAGAGGCTAAAGAGATGTCTACGATGTAGTTGCCGTTGTCTGTGAGGTAGACGTTTCCTTTTTGATCTAGTCGAAAGCTGGCTTTTAATCCGAGCTTTTCGATTTTATGTAGTGTCGATTGGCAGGCAAATGGAACTACTTCTACAGGGACCTTTCTTTTTCCCAGATGCTCGCTCAGCTTGCTCTCGTCGATGATTACGATCATCTCCTTGCTCATAGAGGCTACGATCTTCTCTCTGAGAAGAGCTCCGCCTCCGCCTTTGATCATGCGTTTTTCTTTGTCGATCTCATCGGCTCCATCGACAGTGATATCAACAAAAGGTACTTTGTTAATATCTACCAGGGGGATGCCTAATTTTTGTGCTAGCTCTAGAGAATGAAGAGAGGAAGATACCGCTTGGATGTGCAGCCCTTCTTTGACTCTTTGCCCAAGGCGCTCAATGAAGTAGAAAGCTGTTGACCCGGTGCCAAGGCCGACAGTCATCCCCTCTTGGATGAGCTCTGCAGCCAAATAACCCACATTTTTTTTGCTGGTTTCTATGCTTGTATTCATAGCTTTATGTTCTTTCATGGATGAATAGTTGGCAAGCCCTTTTCTTCCTAAAAAAACACATGAGTTGAATAAAAATATTGATGAATTTAAGATAGGAAAAGGAACGTAGTTTGGTGCTTACACATGGATATCAGCAAAAAAAATAGAAATACTGTCGTAGAAGAAAGTGCTAAAACAAAGAAAGCACGAGAGAAACTACGAAAAAAACTAGAAGACTATGAGAAGAAAATCACTCCTCAAGCCCTAGAAAAGAAGACCTATGAGATCCATCATTGGATTGCCTTGCACGCTCCTAATAGAGTCGTTCTTCGCTCTAAAAATATTTGTTTGTTTGATAGCAACCAAAATGCTGCTAAAAGCAGTAAGAAGGTGTCTGCTTTCGCCGAACAGCTCAAATGTGAATTGGAGCAGGAAGCAGGTCGTTCTGCCGAGTCCTCAAACCAAGATTTCTATAAGAGAAATATTTCCGTCAAAAGCTAAGGCAGCGCTGAAGGCTTCTTGAAGGAAATGTTTTGCTGCTATAGAATGACTGTCTTGTAAGAGGGGCTATTTTCATGGATAATGTCATTGATTGTTTAGCAAAGAGGGGTCTTGTCGATAGCCTCTCGAGTGAAGATTTGCGTAAAATGGCATCGACTCCCATGAAAGCCTATGTGGGTTTTGACCCTACAGCAGATAGCTTGCATATTGGCCATTTGCTGGGAATCGTTGTTTTAGCCTGGCTGCAAAAGTATGGACATACTCCTGTCGTTGTTTTAGGGGGAGCGACAGGAAGGATAGGAGATCCTTCGGGCAAAAGTAAAGAAAGACCTCTTTTAGACGTTGTGACCATTGAGTCTAACATTGCCTCCATCCGCAAACAATTTGAAAAAATTTTAGATTTCTCTTCTCCATCTAATGCGCCGATCATTGTCAATAATGACAGTTGGTTCAAGGATTTTTCCTTCATTGATTTTCTTCGCGATGTAGGTAAGCATTTTCGATTAGGGCCTATGCTAGCTAAAGATAGCGTGAGGACGAGGTTAGAGTCAGAGGAGGGGATGAGTTTTACAGAGTTTAGCTACCAACTTTTGCAATCCTATGATTTCTACCATTTGTATTCTACCTATGGGGTGAACTTGCAAATGGGAGGAAGTGATCAATGGGGAAACATTACTGCAGGGATTGATCTTGTACGTAAACTAAAAGGGGAAGCCGTCTATGGCCTCACCTTTCCCCTACTTACTAAAAATGATGGGAAAAAGTTTGGAAAAAGTGAAGAAGGCGCCATCTGGCTGTCGGAAGAGCGCTGCTCGGTTTACCAGTTTTATCAATATTTGGTAAGAATCGCAGACGCAGATGTCATCAAAATGATGCGTATGCTTACTTTTATGGATTTAGACGAAATTCAGGAAATAGAGCAATCTATGCAAGAGAGCTCCTATGTCCCTAATACCGCACAAAAAAGACTTGCCGAAGAAATCACCACCTTCGTACATGGCAAAGCTGGGCTGGAGAAAGCGCTGAAGGTGACGGAGGGCGCAGGTCCAGGCTCGAACGCCTCTTTAAGTGTAGAGGTTTTGGAAGAAATAGCAAAAGATATGCCTCACGTCACTTTGTCTAAAGAGCAGGTAATTGGCAAAAAAATGGTTGAGGTAGCGGTAGTTTCAGGGCTTCTTCCTTCTAAGGGAGAGGCCGTGCGTCTGATCCAAAATGGGGGGGCCTACTTAAACAATGTTAAAGTAGAAGATGTCCATTTAGTGATCGCTTCTTCTCATCTAATAGGGGATCGCTATCTATTAATTGCTAGTGGCAAGAAGAAAAAGCTTCTTATCACCGTTCAATAACGTCTTTTTTTTGGAAAAAAAAGTAAAATTTTCCTATGTATGCGATTTTTTTTTGAAAAAGACTTGCCTGAAAATCAATATGATACAACAATTGGCCCTATGAGAGAGAGGATAGGTATGGTCCTTCATGACGCAAACAAGGAGTAAAGTAGGTATGTCAACTATCACTAAAAAGAAGCTTATACAGACAATATCACAAGCAAGAGGAGTCCATCCCAACGATGTGAGGAATGTGATTCAATCTTTCCTAGATGCGATGACTGACTGTCTTTCTAAAGGAGACAGATTAGAGTTTCGTGACTTTGGGGTATTTGAAATTGTGAAAAGAAAGCAGAAAATTGGAAGAAATCCCAAAAATGCGGGAGTGCCTATTGTCATTCCGGCGAGGCCTGCTGTGAAGTTCACTCCAGGTAAAAAAATGAAAAAACTCATTGAAAAAGAAGTGCGCTAATAGAAAAGTTTTGCCATTTATAAAGTAACCTCATGCTCTGGGGTTACTTTTTTCTTTAAATGGCCTCGCTAAACAATCTCTTACCGGTTTTTTTCTAGAAAAGACTATTCCCATCCCCTCATTTATTCTTGCCAAAGCGATGCAAAGAGTTGAAAAATATTCAGATTTATTGATAATTGTCTCGGAAATAAACGAAACGATTATTTCACTATTTTGTGTTTTTTAGGCTCAACTATGTAGCCTATATACCGGAGGGGTTAAAGATTTTGTCTACACCTAAGATTATCCTTATAGGCACAGTGGCCCTATTTTCTATCATTGCGGGAGCGTCATGGCTAAAAAAGGGAGGCTTTTCCCAAAAAGGGCCAGCCTCTGAGCTCGCTAGCGGAGCTGATGTAAAGACGCCCATTATTGCTGTTCCTTCCAAGGACAAAGACGATATAGCTCTTTCCCAGCTTAAAGCAGCGCAGGCAAGATCGGGAGATGCGCAAGTTTTTTCTGTGGATAAAGCGGCAAAAGATGACTTTCCTCAAATTGATCGGATCTTTCAACTTTTTAGTACGGGATCTACCAAGCTGCCCATCGTAGAGACCATCACTTATTCGAGCTCAGTGCCATGGCTCAAGGGTAGGCCGGCTTGGGTGGCAGACTACGCAGCTTATTATGGGACGTCGCGGCATTTCATTGCCCGCAGTTTAAATGGGAAAAATGACTACTTTTCTCAAAAGGTATCTTTGGGAAGTAAGTTTAACGTATTTCGAAAAGATAAGAAGCTCCAATTTCATTTGCTCATCGATGTAAGCCGTCTAAAAATGGGATTTTACTATGTCGATCTCGATACCAATGAGCGTGTGCTTCTTAAGACGTACAAGGTAGGGCTCGGCCGATTAGATCCGACAAAACCTTCAAGCTGTTCAACGCCTTTGGGCTCTTATACCTTAGGGGATAGGATTGCTGTCTATCAGGCGGGGGTAATGGGGTTCTTCCAGGACCATAAAGCGGAGATGATCCGTGTCTTTGGAACGAGATGGATTCCCTTTGATACAGCTCTAGATGGCAGCTCGGAGCCGGCAAAAGGTTACGGCATACAGGGAGCGCCTTGGGTGGTAGATAGCCAAAGTGGTAAGCTCGTAGAAAATAAAGAAGTAGTGAATAAGTATGACAGCGATGGCTGCATACGCCTTTCCGGTGAGGATGTGGAAGAGATTTTCTCCATAGTGATCACCAAGCCTTCTTTTGTGCATATAGTCAAAGATTTCCATGAAGCGAGACTTCCTGGAATTGAAGTCGGTACACCTACACGTTAACAATAGGGATAGGAAGATTATGCTCGCCCATGAAAAACAAATATTAGAGTATGAAAAGACCTTAGAGCAGCTCAAAGCGCAAAACTCTTCCACATCTCTTTGGACAAGTGAGGAGATTGACAGCTTGGAAATCAAGCTCGAAGAGCTCAAAAAAAAGGTCTATTCTAAGCTCACTCCCTGGGATAGGGTCTCTATTTGCAGGCATGCTTCTCGTCCCCGTTCGATTGACTACATCAAACATATTTGTGAAGACTTTGTAGAGATTTTTGGAGATAGGCTCTTTGCTGATGACCATGCAATCATTGCCGGCTTTGCCAAGATTGAAGGAGTCAAATACTTGCTCGTTGCCCAAGAGAAGGGAAATGATACCCAATCGAGGCTGTATCGTAATTTTGGGATGCCCCATCCGGAAGGGTATAGAAAAGCCATGCGCTGCATGAGGCTTGCAGAAAAATTTAAGTTGCCCGTGCTT
>JAHFTP010000197.1 GCA_023265495.1 Chlamydiota bacterium | reverse complement strand
ATAATTTCCCTGTCTTATCATCGATTCCCCCATCCACTTGGATATCGAAAGGAGGAAGCTCAGGTCCTGACTCGGGAGCCACCACTCCCGATTTTCTGATCGACAGCTTGTTGCAAAGGTCTCGGGTAAACTGCACTTTTTCTAGCGTCTCCTGCATAAATGCCTGGCCACCAAAGCCCGGATGCACTGTCATAATAAGAAGCAAATCACACTTGTCCAAATATTTAGGAATCAGAGAAAGAGAGGTTTCTGGACAGAAGGCCAGGCCCGCTTGCACATTACATTTTTTAATATATCGCAAGGTCTCTTCTACATCTTCTGTCGCCTCTAAATGGAAAGTGATTCTATCCGCTCCCGCCTCAATAAATCTTTCCACATAATCAAAGGGATTATAGATCATGAGATGAACGTCTAAAAACAAATTTGTCGCCTTATTAATGGCAGACACAGCCCTAGGACCCAAGGTGAGATTGGGAACAAAGTGTCCATCCATAATGTCTATATGAAGAGCATCTGCGCCGGCTTGCTCTGCTTTTTTAGCCGACTCTGCTAAATTTCCAAAATCTCCGGACAAAATAGAAGGCGCTATTTGGATAGGCCAAGACTTTTTCATAATAAAACTCTCTTGTGAACAGAAAAGAGCTATTCTAATAGGAAAGAGCTTTTTTTTACAGGAAAACTACTTCTCTACTGACCCGGCTACCCGGCTCTAGGCGGTAATTATCCTCTGCTCTTACCGGCCCTTTCTCCCACCCTGCGATATCCCCCCTTCCGTCTACCTTGACAAGCTTATAGCTAATTGGGCCTCGCAGCTCAAACCCAAGATTCCATGTAGATCCATCTATCGGAGGATCCAAAGGAATGCCTTCTCTCCAGGAAAGCTCTTTTTTTCCCTTTCCGGGAATATATACATTCCCCTCACCGACTAAGCACAGACTATTTCCATAGCCTACATCTATTTGAGCGGTAATGCTTGTATTTTCTCTAATTGGCGGTTTTTCAGGAAATACAGGGCAGATCGTCTGGGAACCTGTTATAATTTTGCGATTGCTATCTAAAATCTCCCAATCTCTATCACTACGGAGAACCTTATAGGACACTTCTCTTCCCGGCAATGGAAGAACCTCTATATCACCGCCGCTTTGTATACGGACCCCACGATCCCACGCTAGAACTGTGAATTCTCCTGTTCTACTAGATCTTACTCTTCCGCCTTCCCCTCGCATATAGAGGAGATCTCCCCCTAAACATTCCACTCTCACTCTCGCTGCAGGAATCTGGATGACCTTTCCTCCGCTAAAGCGCTTCATAAAGGCTTCTTTTGTTACAGCAATTTGCCATCCATGCCAAGGATCTCTAATAATAACTGTATCACCCTCTATAGAATCAACAAGGATGGAATGCCCCATAATTTCAGGGTCGTCTACCCCGATAATAGCAGATCCATTTTCTACTAATAATCGTTTCAGTTCTTGCAAATTTGCGGTGAGATCATGAACCAGCGGGTTCAAGCCGGCCTCTCTAATGTCGCAAACAATGGAGGTATCATCACCTAAATTTCTTCCTCTTAACTTCGAAATCGGATATTCCCCATGATGATCCACAATTAACATAGCTGCGGTAGCCGCTGTACATCCTCTTACCGCCTGCTGTAGAATCACAGATTGTCCCCCTTCTGTAAAATCTACACGCACTTGAATGGGATAGGAAACGTCTAAAAGTCTTTTTCTGTCAGGTACAATTGGACAGATTCGTACAATTTCCTTATCAAGAAAGCATTTTGCCGTTCCATGACCTTCATGAGCACTCTTCATCCCCTTCTTGCCGAACACAACCGTATCCACACCGGAGATTGGAGGATATTGTCTTGTCCAAGATACACGAGATGTGTCTGGACCGGAAAGAGCCTTTCCTCCTTCACCAGGGCGCAAACCACAATCCTCTTTGACCCTCTCTTTTTTATCTGATGAAGGATGGAAAATACTTTGCATTCCTTGTGGCATCATCCGAAAAATCGGGAATAGTCCTGACATAGAAAACCTGCTACTTATAATTAATACATACAATTATACATAACAAACATATTACTGACAAGTAATAAAACTTTTTAATACATGTTAATTAATATAAATATCAGATATTTTTAATTAATTTTCACTAAATCTATTGCAGAGAACTTTGGATTTTCAAATAGAAAATTGCACAAACATCGCTTTTTTTCTTCATTTAAGGAAAAAAACAGTATCCCCTGGTAATACTGACCTTGCCACTCCAAGTCCACGGTGATCGCCTCTGAAGAGGAGAGCCGCAACTGTTTGATAAGGGAGGATAAGGACTCTCGCGCAGAAAGAGAACAAGACTTACTCATGAAGTAGAGGCTTTCCTCTACTTCATCGAGTATATAAAAGACATCTTCCTGAGAAGAAACAGTAAACTCTTTCATTTTCTCTAGTTGTTTGCAGAGGTGTTGTAATAGTTTGGGGTTTACAACACCTCTCATTTCCACAGGACTTATCGCTTGGAAGAAATCTTCTAATACCCTTTCGTTTGCATCTTTCATCCCATTTTTAAATAAGGAAAAAGCTTCATACTGTTTCGCAATCATCCCTCCGTTATAATCTCTAAACTCTCCGAGGATCTTGTGAACTTCCAAGGCCACTTCCAATCGAGCTTTGAGCAAATCCACTGAGTGATCTGCCCGCATGAAATCTGCTTTGGGAAGTTTAAGTCGAAAGACGGTAGCTTCTTTGGGATATTTTCCTCGAAGAAGCCCCATTTTCTTGATCCTATCTTCTACAAAAGCAAATCGAGCCTCTGTCCTTTTATATAGGTCAAATAGAGAAAGGGACTCCGTTTGCAAAAGGATTCTTAAAACAATAACGGTAAAGGTAAGCTCCTCTCCTTCGATCTCCTCAAAAGAAATAAACACTTGAGGGATGTCTTTGATATATTTCAGCTGCTGGCCGAGCATCACGATATTTTTCATTACCTCTTCTTCATTTCTTGGCATGAAAAGCGAAGGCATGAGCTGTTCAACTTGCCCCTTAAGATCTTCGGGCAGTTTTTGTTTTAAGAGTTTTTGCTCTTCCAGAGTAAAGGGGTACAAATCCTCTTTTTGCACTTCTAAATAGAGGATTTGTACACGATCCTCTCTGCTTGCGGCTAAGAAAAAAGAGCCCGGCACCGCTTGCACATGGGGGAAATACTCTCTAACAGCTCGGAGAAGGTGTCTTTCCTCAAAGACTTCGTTGTCATTTACAAAAGAGAGACCTACAAACAAAGCCAACACTTTTTTACTACCGAAGGGCGTTTGTAAGAAAACAGGTGCGGATT
>JAHFTP010000196.1 GCA_023265495.1 Chlamydiota bacterium | reverse complement strand
CTAAAGTAATACCTGAATCAAAAATGTCATCTATGAGAAGAACTTCTTTTCCTGCTAGGTCAAGCAGCTCTTCACCTAAAATCCGCAAGCTCCCTCGCTCCATCCCCCCATGCCCATAGCTTTGGCACTGAATAAATTCCAAGGTAGTCGGCAGGTGAATCGAGCGAATAAGGTCCGCTGCAAAGCAGATCGACCCTTTCATTATCATTACAATAACAAGCTCTTTTCCCTGATACGCAAGGTCTATCTGTTTGCCAAGCAGGGCAACCTTCTCGTGTATTTCTTCCGGGGAGATGAGAAGTTGCAGCTTTACCATAAAGACTATGTCTTATGCTCGGTAAAGGTACAGCCTTCCGCTATGAGCTGGTCAATATAGGTAATGACATAGTCATTTTGTAGGAATCTTGCATCTTCTAGCATGTACTGATGAAAGGCTATGGTAGAGTGTACTCCCCCAATATGAAACTCTTTTAAAGCTCGCTTTGCTATCGCAATCGCTTCGGCTCTATTTGCCCCTTTTACAATTAATTTGGCAATCATAGAATCGTAGTTGGGAGGTATCTTATACCCAGAATAACAAGCGCTATCGATACGTACGTGAGGCCCACCGGGAGGAATGTAATACTCTAATACACCCGGGCAAGGGGCAAAGTTCTGCGCCGGATTCTCTGCATTAATTCGAAACTGCATGACATGGCCTGTAAAGGTCACATCTTTTTGCTTGAAGGAAAGCTTTTCTCCCTTCGCCACTTTGATCTGCTCTTTTACGAGATCTATGCCTGTCAGCTCTTCCGTAATCGTATGTTCTACTTGAATCCGCGTGTTCACTTCCATGAAGTAGAAATTCTTGTCTTCGTCAAGCAAAAACTCCACCGTGCCCACCGACTGGTAATTCACAGCTTTTACTATTGCTACAGCCGCCTCACAGATTTTTTTTCTAAGCGACGCTGTTAAGATAGGGCTGGGAGCTTCTTCTATAAGCTTTTGTCTTCTTCTTTGGATCGTACAATCTCTCTCTCCCAAATACACATAATTGCCATGCTTATCTCCCAGGACTTGCACTTCAATGTGCCTTGGATTCACTATCATTTTTTCTAGATAGACATCGGGATTGTTAAAAGCGGCTTCCGCTTCAGCGCGCGCCGCAGAAAATTGACGTAAAAACTCGTCCGGATCATAGGCAATACGAATCCCCTTCCCCCCACCTCCGGCCGATGCTTTAATAAATACAGGGAACCCTATGCGTTTCGCCTCTTTTAACGCCTCTTTGACGTCAGCAACAATGCCATCTGAACCGGGAATTATTGGACATTTTACACTCTTAGCTGTTGCTTTAGCATTGGCTTTATTTCCTAGAAGAGAAATCGACGCAGCAGAGGGACCAATAAATGTCACACCACTACTTTCACAAATAGAGGCAAAGTTGGCATTTTCACTTAAAAAACCATACCCGGGATGGATAGCATCCGCCCCTGTAATCTCACAAGCAGAGAGAATGTTAGATACCTTCAAATAAGATTTCATGGAAGGAGGTTCCCCCACACAGATAGCTTCATCCGCATAAAGCACATGCAAAGCCTCTGCATCCGCCTGAGAATAAATAGCTACAGTCTGCAGACCGAGCTCATGACAGGCCCTGATTACCCTAACTGCAATTTCGCCTCGATTGGCTATCAATACCTTTTGCATACATCCATTTCTTCGTTAAACAATTCGAAAGAGTTTTGTTCCAAATTCTACGGGGTGTCCATTCTCCACACACATTTCGGCAACGACACCGCTCATTCCCGATTTGACTTCGTTCATCACCTTCATAGCTTCGATAATACAGACTACCGTGTTTTCTTCCACACGATCCCCTACTTTAATGAAGGGAGGATCATCGGGAGATGGAGCAATATAATAGGTTCCTACCATGGGAGAGGTAATGCTTTTCCCTTCTACTTGTGGCGCCACAGCCTTTGCATCTATAAACTCTTCCCTGACCGCTGCATGCATAGGAGCCTCCACAGCCTTGGCCAAAGGATGAGCAAAAAAGGAAGCATGGTGCTGCGCAGGTACAGCCATAGCAGCCGGTGCGTGTGAGTGTTCTTCATGCCTTTCCAGGTGGATCTCATATCCCGTCTTTTCCTTGATACTCAGTTTCTTGATGCCGGCCTTCTCCATGGCTGACATAAGCTCTTTAATTTGCTTTAATTCCACAACAACACTCCTACTTTGTTATACACGCTGAATATATTCACTCGTATGCGAATCGACTTTAATAATGTCCCCAGACTCGATAAATGTGGGAACTTCGATCCTTGCTCCCGTTTCTAAGATAGCCACCTTATTGGAGCTGGAGGCATGGCTGGGAGCTAGAGCTTCTGTCTTTACAACCATCAGTTCTAAAAATTGAGGCAACTCAACAGAAAAAATCGAATCCCCATAAAACATGGACTTAATTTCAACGCCTTCTTTAAGAAAACTGACCTTATCTCCAATTACATCACTCGGAACAAGAACTTGCTGTAAGTTCCCGACGTCTAAAAAAAGATAGTCCTTTCCTTCCAAATATAAAAATTCTAGTTTCTTCTCTACAAGAGAGACCTCTTGGATGCCTTGGTTAAGCTTAAAGTTCTTTTCAACCACCTCCTCATTCATCAAGTTTTTCAACTTCGTCTTAATGAAGGGCACACCTTTAGCCACCGTCACTTTAACACAAGACTCTACTCTATAGATCTTTCCATCTACAGACAGAGTCATTCCTGGAGAGATTTGATTACTAGTTGTCATTTTCCCTGCTTTTTAAAAGTATCTCTTTAATTTCTGATAGATGGGCAATAGCATAATCCACATCTTGCCCCTCCCCCATCCGCATCATCCCTCTGCCCGAGCGCATATGAATAGTAGTAAAGCCTAAAGCCTTAGCAGGAGAGAGATCAATGGGTACGCGATCACCACAAACAAAAACATCTGCAGCAGATATACCTAGACCTTCTACAATTGCCTTATAGTGTTCTTTCTTATCTTTTTTTTCAGTCACTACAATCTTACTAAACAGGGCAGAATCTATACCAGCTTTTTTCATTTTTGCCAGTTGCAGCTCCTGATTGCCTACTGTGACTAAAGCTAGATAGTGCGCTCTACAAAGATCTTCTAGCACCTCTTTCGCTTGATCTAAAGGAAAGACTCCCGTCTCAGGAAGTGCGCTCTCATATACCTCTTTCACAGCTAAATCCAAGTACTTTTTCTCTAAAGAAAGCAGCTCCACAAACTCCTCTAGCGCATGCCTAGCACTGGGCGCAGTTTTATCCAGCCGATGCAGCATCTCGAGTGCCTGCTGCTGATTGACTAGGGG
>JAHFTP010000195.1 GCA_023265495.1 Chlamydiota bacterium | reverse complement strand
CCCCTACCTCTCGCAGGGGGATGATGGGCCTAAAACAGTTTATCTCTCACATCAAAGAATTGTGGCAAAGTGAGGAGAAGCCCCAACTTCTAGAACAAGCAAACAAACTCGTTGAGCTCTTCGAAAAAAAAGCGGCAGTCACTGTCCATCAAATGCCCACTGAAGAACATATAGAAAATTGTATAGAGCTGCTCTTAGAGCTTGCAGATCCCGTCTATGGGGGATTAAAAGGTGCCCCCAAATTCCCTATGGGATATCAGTGCAGTTTTCTTATCGAATATGCAAAAGCCAGGGCTGAAAGCCGTGTGCTTTTCTTTGTGGAACTCACCTTAGATCGGATGGCTTTTGGAGGGATCTATGACCATCTTGGCGGGGGATTTGCCAGATATACGATCGATGAGAAATGGACGATTCCTCATTTTGAAAAGATGCTCTATGATAATGCTCTTTTGGCAAAGACCTATTTAGATGCATGGAAATACACAAAAAAACCTCTCTATGAGGCCGTATGTAAGCAGATTATCTCCTATGTACTTAGGGACATGTCCCAGACGGAGGGAGGGTTTCTTTCTGCAGAAGATGCAGACTCTGATGGGGAAGAGGGGAAGTTCTATACGTGGACTCCTTTAGAAGTGCTGGATGTACTTCCGGAACACCAAGCAGACTTTTTTTGTAGGTGCTTTGGCGTCACACATGAAGGCAATTTTAATGGAAGAAGCGTGATTCATCTTTCTTCCTCTTATGAAGAACTCTCCGAAATGCATGGTATGGACGCCCTCGAGCTCGAGGAGATCCTCTCTCGAGCTAAAGACAAACTACTAGAACAAAGAAAAGAGAGAAAGAGGCCCTTTAGGGATGATAAAGTCATCGCCTCTTGGAATGGACTTATGATCGACACCTTAGCTAAGGCGTCCGGCGCTCTGCAAGAGCCTGCCTATTTAGACAAAGCATTGCTTGCGGCGGAGTTTCTCTATAACAACATGTGGGATCAGGGCGTTCTCTATCGCAGGTGGCGGGCAGGGGAGGCCAGGTTTAACGGCTGCCTGGATGACTACGCTTTTCTCATTAAAGGGCTTCTTAGCCTTTTCGAAGAAGGATGCGACGCAAAATATCTCCAGTGGGCCATAGAGCTCTCCGATGTATTAGAAAAAGAGTATAAGTCCGCAAGTGGAGCCTTCTACTTCACCGGACAAAAGGAGAACGTACTCATCAGAAAATGTGAGTTCTATGATGGGGCAGAGCCGTCGGGCAACTCTATCCATGCGGAGAACTTGCTACGGCTCTATCAGATCACCTTTCAAGATAAATACCTTTCCTTAGCAGAAGACATTTTTCGAGGAGCGCGTCAATATATAGAGATGTATCCTCCCGGTGCGTGCTATCTACTCATGGTTTTAGCTAGATGGTTTGATAAAAAAGGATCTACTGTCATCATTGCCTTAGATAGCAAAGAGACTCTTAAAGAACAGATCAAAAAAGAGATCTCTGCACATTATGCCCCTCATATGCAAGTTATCTGGAAGAAAAAAGATGATGCATTATTACATACATTAAGTCCCTCTCTCATAGGCAAGGACGCCGTTGATGACCAGACAACTGTGTATATATGCGACAGACAAAAGTGCAAACCAGCTTTACTTTCTTTGCAAGAGATAGTACAAGCTGTAAGAGATTTATAGGTAAATTGGGTTCAATCATGAGTATAAAAAGTCTTGGAGATTACCATATTTTGCAGAGGCTGGGCAAAGGATCCTTAGGTGAGGTCTTTTTAGCCGAGCATCGTTTTTTGAAGAAGAGATATGCTGTCAAAGTTTTGCCGGAAGAAAAACAGGCAGACAGTGGATTCATGGAGAGGTTTGAGAAGCTGATAACAGTTCTTTCCTCACTAGATCATCCTCATATTGTCAAAGTACATAATGTCTCCAAGGTAGAGGACCAATATTTTTTAGTCACTGACTCCATAGAAGATGAAGAAAAAGGTTCTCTTAACTTAGAGCAATTTCTCTCTTCTAGCTCTACTCCGCTAAAAGAAGAGACCCTTTTCTCTATTGCCTCACAACTCGCATCCGCTATCGATTATTTGCATGAGAAAAATGTCGTTCATCTAGGAATCAAACTCAGCAACGTACTCGTTAGCTCCAGCAGCTCTCAGGTGAGGGTGTTTCTCTCTGACGTAGGTCTGGCGCCTCTCTTTGGCATTGGGTCTAGTCTCCATCGCATCTACCGCAATGTAGTTGACGTGATGAATAGTGAGAGTTGTTCTTTAGAGAAAGAAACGGAGAGAAATTCCTCCTCGTTTCTGCAGTCATTTGCCTTTCTCGCTCCTGAACAAAAAAGCTTTTCCCCTGTTTTTCCAATAGGAGCAAAAGCTGATATTTATGCTTTTGGCACCCTCATCTACTACATAATTATGAAGGAGTGGCCAGAGGGGTATTTCGATCTTCCCTCCACTCGTGGATCCTTCGCCTACCGATGGGATGAGCTCATTGTAGAGTGTTTAGCTAAAGATCCAAGGAAGAGGCCTTCTTCTCTTACAACGCTTTTAGAGAGGATATCGATAAGTGCGCAAACAAAAACTCTTTCCTTGCCGGAAGAGAGTAAAGAGCTTGCGTCTCCTGCTGCGTTAAAGCCCCTAGTAAAGCCTAGGGAGCTCGTCAAACCCCAGTTTGAACCAGATCCTGGAGCGATCTTCCAGACAGAGAGTGTTGTCATGCGATACCAGCCTCAGGCACAAGAAACAAAAGAGATAGAGCCCATACCGACGGAGATGGTGATCATTCCCGGTGGAACGTTCCATAGGGGAAGTAACAGCGGAGGGAGGGACGAGTCTCCCGTCCACACCATACATATGAACCCCTTTGCCTTCGATGTGCACCCTGTGACCAATGAGCAGTTTGTCCGTTTCTTAGAAGCGATGGGTGGAGAAAAAGATGTCAATAACAACGACATTATCAGACTGAGAGACTCCCGTATCAAGCGAAGTGGCGGCCGTCTAAACATCGAATCGGGCTATGCAAGACATCCTGTTGTCGGGGTAACGTGGTATGGCGCTGTTGCCTACGCAAAATGGGTAGGCATGCGCCTGCCGACTGAGGCGGAATGGGAAATTGCCTCCTATGGCGGGGTAGAAGATGCCATCTATCCAACAGGGACAAATATTGAAAGGTCGCAGGCGAATTTCTTCAGCGCAGATACGACAGCTGTGATGAGTTATCCTCCCAATGGGTATGGACTCTATGATATGGCGGGCAACGTCTATGAGTGGTGTCAAGATTGGTATGACTATCATTACTACGACATTTCTGTGCAGGAGCCGAGCAATCCGAAAGGTCCTTTGCAAGGGGTGTATAGAGTCCTTCGCGGCGGCTGCTGGAAAAG
>JAHFTP010000194.1 GCA_023265495.1 Chlamydiota bacterium | reverse complement strand
GCGCATCAGCCACTTTGTAAGATCGCGAAGACTCTGTTCCAATGAAATCTTTTTCGCATTTTTGCTTAGTGTGGCAAGAAAATCACTTTTTTCTCCCTCTGACAGCAAGTTTCCGTCTAGCAAATAACGATGCCTTTCAAACTCTTCTGCCATGATTTTTTGAAAGGAGTCATACGTATCTTCCCAAGTAGAATGTTTTATGTCCTTTAAAGTGAGGAAAATAACGGGAAATTTCCCCTGCAGTTCTCTACAGCTTTTTTCTTTCCATATTTGTAGAGGAGAAAACAAATGGCTCGTATCTTCACTGGTTTTTTCAAAGAAATAACGCAACATCGAAAGATTGAGCGTCTTACCAAAACGGCGCATGCGTGGAAAGAGGGCCACTGCCCCTCCCTTGTCAACGAGTTCTTGGATGAGCATGGTTTTATCTACGTAGGCATAGCCCTCGTCTATTAACACCTTAAAATCGCTGATCCCGATAGGGAGTCGTTTTTTTCGCACTTATTTACCATGAAGATTTCCTAAAGCGGAGTATAACTAGAAGAGAATAAACAGAAAACAACTATTTTTCACTTTTCAGTTAAGCTGCTAGCCGCCGCCCCATCACAGATCCATAGAGCTTTATGCTCTCTAGTCCCTATCATTTGGATAGGGAAATGAGCGTCGCTTGAGCTAAGCACTTTTTTGACCATCTCTTTTTTAGAAGCGCCCAAAACATAGATAACTATGTGTTTGGCGCTGTGAATACAAGGATAGGTAAAAGTCATGCGCCAAGTGTTTTTTTGAGGGATGTGGTTGGCGACGACGAGTTTTTTGTTTTCTTGCAGCCCAAGAGTTCCGGGAAAGAGCGAGGCTGTGTGTCCATCTTCTCCCATTCCGAGCATGATGAGATCAAAACACCCATTTTGCATTTCTTCTCGAATGGTTTTCTCATAGAGCTCTGCATTTTTTTCGATATCCGTTTCTGCTTGCATGCGGTGGATTTGGCCTATCGGGATACCTACATTTCCCAAGCCGGCGTCGATGGCCATTTTGTAGTTGTTATCGGGGTCTGTGGGGGGAACGCTCCTCTCATCACTCCAGAAGAGATGGACTTTGTTCCAATCTATTTGATCCTTGTAGGGAGGGTGAGATAGATGTTCAAAAAGAGCTTTCGGGGTCGACCCCCCGGAGAGGGCTACGTAAAAGGCTCCATGGTTTTGGATGGCAGCTTTTGCCGTATCTAGGAAGTGGTGGACACAAAAGCTCATTGTTTCGTCATAGTTGCCGGGGATGACGATATCTCTTCTATCGTCCCATGTGTGATAAAAGCGGGGTGTTAGCACAGCGATAACTTATCCATTTTAGCGATTAAGGTGACGATTTCTAAATAGTGTTGGCTTGTTCCTTTATGGCAGATCTCCTTCACAAGAGACTGTCCCGACTCCCCTTTAGCGAAGAGAAACTCCGTGGGGAGTAAACACTCCACCGAGTTGCTATATTGATAGGAGATTTGGTTGGGCAGCTGTAAGTTTTTAATAAAATGAAAACTCTCTTTATCTGTCGTTGTAATATCTATGGAGTAGATCATGCCGGGAGCCAGCTCCGTCTGTCTGACAGAGTCTATAGACACTTGAATGGGGGTGTTGTCCTTTAAGTAGGAGAATTTTACTCCCTCTTTACTAGAGGAAACTTCATGAAGCGTCCAGTTAAGCCGGGAGGCAAGCCATGCTTGCAGATAGATGGATTGGATCTTCGTGTGGCAGAAGAAAGGGGTCTCCCTGGCATTATGCGTGATGTGCAGGGAGGTGACCTTGCGCAGCTTTTCTAACTGCTCTCGGGAATAAAAACTGGCGGAGAGAAAATCTCTCCATGTTTCTAGCCGCGCCCAGTTCAAGTCCGCAATCTCGCAGTTAGAGAGTTGTTTCATTTTTAAAATAGCCTTAGCAAAACGAGAGAGGTTCTCTGTGGTTTCTGAGTCGAAAATAAGTCTCGTAGCGAACTTCTGCAGCTCCACAAGCAAGGGGTTGTCTAAGGTGGGATCTTCTGCCCAGACAAGGAAGATGGGAAGATCGGGGATGATATGGGGCAAGATGATGAAGGGCACCTGATTTTCTGCTTTGCCTGCTACGGACAGTTCGATGAAGTCGCAGGTGATGTCGTATTCTCCTTGTTCTTCACTGATCACGGAGACGGCCGTTTTCATATAGTCCTGCGTTGGATCGGTATCTGAGGAGATGAAGAAGATCCGCGCCGGGAATTTTTCTATGATCTTATGGGCTATTTTACGGATGTACTCATCGCGCGGTGTTTTCTTGGTATAGAAGATGATGTTAAATAAAGAGGCTCTCATCTTGTTTTTATTTTCTAGCGAATCCCAAAGAGCGTTGAGCTCCTTTTGGATGTTAGCCGGGGAGACGATTAGTGATGCTGACATTAGAGGAGCCTCCATTTTCTACCATCTTTACTTAGCAGCTCATCAGCCGCTTTGGGTCCCCAACTGCCGGACGGGTAGTTAGGAAAGTCTTCTGCTTTGACGTTTTTCCAGTAGTCCAATATAGGGGTTAAAAGCTCCCACGAGTTAAATACTTCATCCTCTCTTGCAAATAGGGTGTTGTCCCCTAGTATACAATCCAAAATGAGTCTTTCGTAGGCCTCCGGCGGAGCCATCCCGAAGTAAGTGCCATAGCGGAAATTCATTTTTACGGGTTGGATAATGTCGCTAGTGCCCGGCACCTTGCAATTCATGTTGAGCGAGGTTCCCTCATCCGGCTGAATCCTAATTGTTAAGATGTTGGGTTCATTGCGTTTGCCTGGATGTTGGAATAAAACACTTGGCGGATCTTTAAAAAATACGGAGATCTCCGTCCCTTTTTTAGGAAGACGCTTAGCCCCTCTTAGGTAGAAAGGCACGCCGGCCCAGCGCCAGTTATCAATAAACAGCCTTAGAGCGAGATAAGTTTCTACAGAGGATAGGGGATCTACATTTTTTTCTTGTCTATAGCCGATGACCGGATCGCCATTGACATAGCCGGAGCCATATTGCCCCCGGATCACGGAAGAAAAAATCTCTTCTTTAGAAAAGGGCCTTATAGAGCGAAGAACTTTTACTTTTTCGTCGTGGATAGCATCAGCAGATAATGAGACGGGCGGCTCCATCGCAACGAGCGATAGGATCTGCATCATATGGTTTTGTACGATGTCTCGCAGAAGACCGGCCTCCTCCCAGAAGGCGCCTCTGCTTCCGATGCCGATATCTTCTGCTACGGTGATTTGGACGTGGTCGATGTATCTGCTGTTCCATAGGGACTCAAAAAGGGAGTTGGCAAAGCGGAAAACGAGCAGGTTTTGCACCGTCTCTTTCCCTAGGTAGTGGTCTATACGGTAGATTTGGCTCTCTTTCAGAT
>JAHFTP010000193.1 GCA_023265495.1 Chlamydiota bacterium | reverse complement strand
AGATCTAAGGTGTCAGAGTATGCGTTTGTATTTGCTGAGTGCGCAAGCTATGTAGATGGGATTGAGCTTAGACTCGACTTGCTTCATGACATCTCTGTAGATGCCTTGCAAGAGGTTCTCTTCTTTTGGCACAAACCGATCATTTTCACCTTGCGAAGAGAAGATCAGGGAGGGAAGTGCAAACTCCCTAAGAGAGAGAGAGAGCAGCTATGGATGCAGCTCCTTGAGCTAGGACCGGACTACATAGATCTGGAGTGGGATACAGATCCTTCCTTTATAGACCATATTAGAGAGAACTTTCCCAAGGTAAAGATCATCAGCTCCTACCACGACTTCCTTTCTACGCCACAAGATCTAACCTCCTTATTTAGGAAGGTACAATGTTTTTCAGCCGATGTATATAAGATTGTAACCATGGCGCTGACCATTGTTGATGCACTAAACATGCTAGCCTTTGTGCAAGGAAGCCAAGAAAAAATCATAGGCCTCTGCATGGGAGAAGAGGGGAAGATAACAAGAATTCTCTCTCCGCTGTTTGGAGGGTTTTTGACATTTGCCCCCTTGAAAGGAGAGGTCACGGCCCCCGGACAAATCGATTGCCTTGAGCTCCATGATGTGTATCATTTTGCCCAATTAAGTAAAGAAACAAAATTTTATGGAGTCATCGGCTATCCGATTGATAAGAGCATAGGACACTTTGTTCACAATGCCCTTTTTTCTCGTTTTCAAGACAATGCTGTTTACGTGAAGATGCGTCTTCAAGAAAAGGACCTCTCCTCCTTTTTCTCTTTGGTACGCACGTTTTCTTCTTTTTCGGGGCTTAGTATCACCATGCCTCTTAAAGAAGCGTCGACAGCTTATGTAGACAGGATAGAAGGAGATGCCAAGCAAATTGGGTGTATTAACACTGTTGTTAGAGAAGAGGGGAAGCTAATAGGCTATAACACCGACGGGATCGGAGCGAGACGAGCGTTAGAAAGAAACATCTCCTTGGCGGGCAAAAGGGTATTAGTACTCGGAGCTGGCGGCGGCGCTAAAGCCATTGCGTACACGCTGATGCAAGCAAAAGCCGACGTGTGTATCTTAAATCGAACACTAGAGAGAGCAAAGTCTCTCTCAAGCCAGCTCTCCTGTGAAGGAGGGGGGCTTGATCTCATGGAAGCGGAGTATCAAAGGGGCTATGATGTCCTTGTGAACACAACGCCTCATCAGATGCCATTTGATCCGCAGTGGATACGAAGTGGAGCGGTTGTCATGGACATCAAAAATCTTCCTAAAGACACAGAGCTTCTGCAAGAGGCTGCTAAAAGGGGGTGTATCCTCGTCTATGGGTATGAGATGTATGTAGAACAGGCCCTAGAGCAGCAAAAGCTTTGGTTTGCAGGTAGGGGAAAGGAAGAGCAAGTGCTTGCCATTCTAAGAGAGGAAACGTGCAAACATATCTCTTAAGCAAAACTATCTTTTTTAAGGACGTTTTTCTCCCCTTCGCTCTTAGCTACAAGGACTGCGCAGCAGCTATCGCTGAAAACGTTGACTGTGGTTCTGCACATGTCGAGGATACGATCTACTGCGAGGAAAAGACCGATCCCTTCTACGGGAAGTCCAAAGACTTTTAAGATCACCACAACAGCTACGAGGCTAGCTGCTGGAATTCCTGCCACACCCATGGAAGTGAGTAGGGCGAGGAGAACAAAGATAATCTGAGACGATAAAGTGATTTCTATTCCGTACACCTGTGCGACAAACATCGCAGCCACAACTTCATAAAGCGCCGATCCAGACATATTTAAGGACGTTCCCAGCGGAACAACCAAGCTGCATATGCGATTAGAAACACCAGCTCTTTTCTCCACGCAGTCAATAGTAATAGGAAGAGTGGCTGAAGAGGAGCTCGTCGAAAAGGCTGTGATCAGTGCTGGAGCCATGGCTTTAAAATGTCTTAGAGGACTTACCTTAGCCACAAATTTAAGCAAGAGAGGAAGCAGCAAGCAGGTAAAGAGGAGAAGTCCTAGAATGACCGTAGAGAAGAAAAGAGCCAAAGAATATAAAGACTCAAACCCCGTCGTTGCAGCGACCTTAGCTACGAGGCAAAAGACCCCAAAAGGAAGAACCTTCATAATCATATGGGTAATGCGGATCATGGCTTGAAAGATCCCTTGAAAAAAGTTCTGTACGATGTGGGATGGCTCAAAGGCGATCTTAGATAACGAGTACCCAAAGAGCAGGCTAAAAAAGATCACGGCTAGCATGTCTCCGGCGGAGAAAGCGTGGAAAATATTTGAGGGGATGATGCTATGGATGAGATGGGCAAAGCTATCCACTCCATGGGAGGAGATTTTCTCTTGCACGGCAGATAGACTGCCACTGCCCGTTACAGCAGTAACATCGATTCCATGGGAGAGGCCCGGCTTGATGATATTGACAAAGAACAGTCCTAACAGCACAGCGGAGAGCGTTGTTATAACGTAGAAACCAAAAATTTTGAGGCCCAGCCTTCCGAAAGACTCATCCCCTCCAATGCGAGCAATGCCTGTAATAATAGCGGAAGAGACTAAGGGGACAACAACGAGTGTTAGAGCATTGATAAAGAGCTGTCCAAAGAAATCATAGAAAGAATAGAAGGTCATTCCAAAAATGCCTGCTTGAGTGCCTGTTATTTTTCCAATAATGAAGGCCAGTACGATGGCAATGATAATCATCCAAGGCGATTGTTTCTTCGGCGTTTTCATGAGAAGTCCATCCCTAAAATATAGCGGTCTTAAAAAGATAATTTCGTTATTTTCAAAAAAACGTGAATTTTAAGGAATTTTTCTTTCCAAAGCAATAAATTTACCATGGCCCCTCAAACTATGGCTCTTTTTGCCAAGCTTTCACCTTGGGAGCTGTTTCTAAGATCTACGGAGAGGAGCTATTGAAGCCGGTTGTGGTTTTGAAATCCACTCAAAGAAAGAGCTCCTCCTGAGTGGATAAAAAGTGCATTGCCTTCTAAAAATGCAAGTTTTTTCTTACATGCAAAAAAAAGCTTTGCATTATAGAGGGGATCTAAAAAGACCCCTTCGGTCCTAGCTATCTGGGCAATAAAGGCAAATAGAGAGCTATTCACACTTCCGAAGGAGGGGGCTAGGGTAGGGGAGCAAAGCTCATGGGGGCAGAGGGTTTCGATTTCCTCATAAAATAGCTCACTAAAATAGGATCTGCAGAGCTGTAGCTGTCTGGCAAATGTCTCTTGATTTCCCGCCATTTGTACAATGTGTAGGTGTGTGTTTTTTTGGATAAAGGAGAATAGAAGGAGAAGGGCCGCTGCCATCATGGCAGTCCCTGCATCGATAAAGATGTGAGTAAAGTGGCATTGAAGGTTTTTTTCATTGCGTATAATATCGATCCCTA
>JAHFTP010000192.1 GCA_023265495.1 Chlamydiota bacterium | reverse complement strand
TTCAAGTTTTCAGCGCCGATTATCCCTTTCTTCAAAGGGGAGAGTACCTGTATATCCGTGAATCGGTGGAAGGGATATTTTTTTGGTAGCAAGGTGGTTACTTGCTCTACAATCTCTTGCAGAATCTCTTCTGGCGTCTCTTTGCTGATAAAGATAAAATCGCTCTTGGGATGCGGCTCGGTGTCGGGAAGGTATCCCTGGTTCACTTTGTGGGCATTGGTGATGATACGAGAGGAGGCCGCTTGTCTGAAGATCTGTTTTAATCGACTCATAGGGATCTTTGCCGAGGCTATGCAGTCTTTAAGCGTGTTGCCGGCACCAACGCTGGGGAGCTGGTCTATATCGCCAATGAGTATGACTCTAGCATGACTGGGGATTGCTTTTAATAGATTATACAAAAGTAGTGTGTCGATCATGCTGGCCTCATCTACGATGATGAGGTCGCAATCGAGTGGATTTTCCTTGTTTTTCTTAAATTTTCCCGTGCTAAAATCTATCTCCAGCAACCCATGGATGGTAAACGCTTTTTTATAGGTGATCTCACTCATCCTCTTGGCCGCCCTTCCTGTAGGCGCAGCTAAGAGGATTTTGCTGGAGAGCTTCTCTGTGATCCGAAGGATCGCTTTGGTGATCGTACTTTTTCCTGTTCCCGGTCCTCCGGTGATAATGAGCATCTTATCTTGGAGCCCTTTGCAGACGGCCTCTGCTTGCTCTTTAGCCAGCGAGAGCCTTAGCTGCTCTTGTACCCAAGCGATCGCTTTTTGCAGGTCTACAGCGCGTAGGAAGCTAGGAGCACGGGAGAGTCTCTCTATTTCTCTTGCAATCCCTATTTCAGCTAGATACAGAGGTTTTATCCATACCTTGTCCTCTTTATAAAAAAGGACTTGTTGCTTGATAAGGTCCTCAATCCTTCCTTTGAGCGTTTCTACTGGGATGTCTAAGAGCGTATGGGCTGTAGAGGCTAGATCCTCTTTAGGAAAGCACGTATGTCCTTCGTTGCTCAGCGTCCAAAGGATATGTTCTATAGCGGCGTTTAGACGAACAGGAGAGTCTTTGGGGATGCCTATATTTTGTGCGATCTGGTCTGCTGTCTTAAATCCTATCCCAAAGATGTCTTTTGCTAGAGAAAAGGGGTTTTGTGTGACTTTCTCTATGCTGGCATCTCCATAGGTCTTGTAGATCTTTTGTGCGTAGGAGGTACTCACTCCATGCCCTCGCAAAAAGATCATGACCCCGCGTACCGCTTTTTGCTCCTGCCAGCAGGTTTTGATTTTGTCTATCCTCTTTTCTCCAATGCCATCTACTTCAAGAAGTTTGTCCGGATGGCTATCTAGAATGTCGAGTGTGGCGGCGCCAAATTTCTTGACGATCCTCTCTGCATAGGCCGGGCCAATGCCTTTGATCATCCCCGATTCTAAATACTTTTGTATTCCCACAACGTCCGATGGGGCTGTCAGCTCAAAGGATGCGACTTCAAACTGTCTCCCATGCTGAGGATGGCTCTTCCATACTCCTTTGCAATGGATCGTCTCTCCCGGCTGCACAGAGGGAATGGTACCCACAATGGGGATAGGATCCTTTTGCGAAGGGACTTTGAGCTTAGCAACGGTAAACCCTGTGTCCGGCTGGCAAAAGACGATGTTTTCAATATATCCACAGAGCTGGTCTTGCATAAAGTGTTACTTTTGTCTAAGTTGAAAACCAAAACTTTACAAAAGATCCTATTTTGGAAACCACCTTTCTCTTCACAGATGTGTGGTAAATGTTTTTTTTATACAGAAAAGTTTGCGTAAAATGGTCTTTTTTTTTACCATTTACCACTTATCTGTTCCGGGTTAGCTCAGCGGTAGAGCAGTGGACTGTTAATCCATTGGTCGCAAGTTCGAATCTTGCACCCGGAGTTTCTCTATAGAAAATGGGGATAAAAGAGGCGGTAAAAAACTACCTCAAACAGCAAAAGCCGTAATCTTGCCGGAGTACGGAAAATCCTTGAATTGCCCAAGCAGAGCGTCGATTCTGTTCAATTTATGGCAATCATGTGGACATTCTTTTCAACTAACTGAAACTCAAGTGCGAAGATTGTTTTGTTGTTCATTAAGCGAAGCGAACGGTGAATGAAAAAATATGTCTTTAAGCCAGATAGCAAGATTTTCCCTGAACTCTTTCTTAGAGAAAAAGAAAGGATCTCCTCTCGGGTAAAAATGGCCTTAGCTATTGAGCATATTGGAAGCACATCAGTCCCTAATTTAGGCGGGAAAGGGATTATCGATATTGCTATCGCTGTCCATAAACAAGACATGGATTCAGTGTCACAGCAACTTCAAAGTTTAGGCTATGAGTTTAGGCCTACTTTCAGTACTCCCGATCGATTCTATTTTATCATCTATTTGCCTGATCCTGAAGAGGGGGAAAGAAGATATCACCTTCATTTGACATATCCAGAAAATAGAGAATGGGGGCAGTTTATCGGCTTCAGAGACTATCTGAGAAATCATCCAGATGAAGTTGAAGAATATGCTGCGATGAAAAGGCAGGCTGCGGATGAGGCAAAACATGAAGGCAAGCACTATCGAAAAATCAAAGAGCCCATGTTCGAAAAAGTCAGTTCTTTGATGGCCCAACGTCCGGATGATAAGCGATTAATTATCGAAGAAGATTTTGTACGCCGCCTAGTAGCCGCTCAGTTTCCTCAATGGAAAGATCTTCCGATTCAAGCAGTTCCTGTTAGCGGATGGGACAATAGAACATTTCACTTGGGTGATCGTATGCTCATTCGCATGCCGAGCGCCGCAGAATATGCGCTCCAAGTGGAAAAGGAGCAGCAGTGGCTGCCAAGGCTGGCACCTTTCTTGCCTCTGCCAATTCCGGTGCCTTTGGCGGTTGGGGAGCCCATGGATGGCTACCCTTGGAAATGGTCGATCTACAGTTGGTTGGATGGTGAGACCGCTTCCTCTGGGCATATAGCCGATCTGTGTGAATTTGCAGTCGATCTTGCAAAATTCCTCAAGGCTTTTCAATCTACTGATTCGACAGATGGACCATTACCAGGCCTTCATAGTTTTTATCGCGGCGGATCATTGATGACCTATGATGCAGAAGTCAGGCAGGCCGTTATCGCTCTTGAGGGAAAGATCGACATTGAGACTGCGACTAAAGTTTGGGAGGTGGCTCTTGCGACGACTTGGAATGGAAAGCCTGTGTGGGTCCATGGCGACATCAGTGCTGGCAATCTACTAGTTCAAAATGGGTGCCTCTCTGCTGTGATCGATTTTGGGCAGCTGGCAGTTGGCGATCCGGCGTGCGATTTGGCGATCGCCTGGACATTCTTCAAAGGGAAAAGCAGGAAAGCTTTTCAGGACGAGCTTCCTCTTGATAAGGAAACATGGACGAGAGCGCGGGCTTGGACACTTTGGA
>JAHFTP010000191.1 GCA_023265495.1 Chlamydiota bacterium | reverse complement strand
TCCATTATCGGCATGAGCTCCCCCATTGATTACGTTCATCATCGGGCAGGGAAGGATAAGGGCCCCGGCCCCCCCTAGATAGCGATACAAGGGAAGGTCGCTGGCATTTGCTGCGCAGCGTGCTGCTGCTAGCGAGATGCCTAAGATAGCGTTGGCTCCATATTTTGCCTTGTTCTCTGTTCCATCGGCTTGCATGAGAAGTTCATCAATACTTTTTTGGTCGAGAACATTTTTTCCTATTAAAAGGTCTTGAAGGATGGTGTTTACATGCGAGACAGCTTGCTGTACTCCTTTTCCCAAATATCTTTTTTTATCCCCATCTCGGAGCTCGATGGCTTCATGCTCTCCGGTTGAAGCGCCCGAAGGGACCATGGCTTTTCCCACAGCTTTTGTATTTGTTTGTATCGTCACTTGAATAGTGGGATTCCCTCTAGAGTCAAGGATTTCTATAGCATGTATAGAGGTAATAAAAGACATAAACAGTTTTCCTTCAGCGGTGGCGGTGCTGTGTTTCTAAGCTTCCCATCAAAGCACAGTAAGAAGCAAATCTCAAGGAGGAAATTTTCCCCTCCTCTACGGCTTTTTGTACAGCACAATCAGGCTCCACCCTGTGTGTGCAGCCACTATATTTACATGAGGAGAGATAAGGGGAAAATTCAGGGTAGTATGCTTGCAAATCTGTTTCTTCCATGTCCCAAAGACCAAAGCTCTTGATTCCGGGAGTGTCTATACAAAAACCGCCACATTCAAGAGGAAGAAGATGTGTGGTTGTCGTAGTATGGGATCCTTTGCTCGTCTTGCGTGCTATGTCGCCCACTCTAATGCTAGATCCGGTCACTGCGTTTATAAGCGATGATTTTCCAACCCCTGATTGCCCTGAAAAAACAGAGGCTTTGTCTTTCATGATTTTTTTTAGCTCTTCTATCCCTTCTCCGGTGTCTGTGCTAACACAAATGATGGGTATATGTAAGGAGCGGTAGGCACTCAGCGCCTGCTCTAGAAGATCTTTCTCTTGTATAAGTAATGCAGGGTCGAACAGATCTTCTTTAGAGAGAAGATCTACTTTGTTAATAACGATCACAGGAGACATATTTCCCTTTTCTGTAGCAATGAGGTATCTGTCGATCAGGGAGGGCTTTATTGCAGGAGAAAGAACGGAGCAGGTAATGATGACCTGGTCGATATTTACTGCTATGAGCTGCTCTTTCTTTCGTAGCAAGTTGTCAGCTCTAGATAGAACGGATCTCCTCTCTTTTATGTAGCAGATGCTCCCTGTTGTATTTTCCTTTTCTTCGAATAAGACAAAATCACCGACGGCTAGGAGATTTTTGCTTTTGCTTTTTTCTTTTTTCAAAAAACCTTTTATCGTGCATGTGTAAAGAGCGCCGTCTTTGTCTACAATAATTCCTTCGGGATAAATGGCTAAAACGCGTCCTTGTTTTGCCTCAGGAAAATCTTCGGCAGAAAAAAGGGTTTCCCTGTTTTTTAGCTGGTCTATGTCGGTCTTTTTATATTTGGATCGATCTTTTTCTATAGCGATTTTTCTCTCCTTCCGCGAGTACTTTTTATCGTCGCCGGAGTGAAACTCTTCTTCTATGTTGAAATACTCATCCTTGCGAGTCATGAGAAGCCCTTTAAGTGATACAGTAAAATAGCACCGGCAGAAGCGACATTGAGCGATTCCATATTTTTCATGGAAATAGCAATTCTAGTAAATTTTTCTTTCAATATGGGGTTTGGTCCACAGGACTCATTGCCTAAAATAAGAGCTAGAGGTTCTCCATAAGAGAGAGTTGTACAATCAGCGCCATGGATGTCGGCTACATAGACAGCCATTTCCCCCTTTTCAACGAGGCTGCATAGTTCCTCTATGCTCCCTTTTTGCATGGGAAGGCGAAAGGTGGCTCCCTTAGCAGCTCGCATGGCCTTATCATTAAAGGGATCACAACTATCATCGGTAAGAAATACCCCATCCCACCCCAGGGCAAGGGCTGTTCTGAGGAGAGTGCCCAGATTGCCGGGGTCTGCGACCTTATCAAGGACCAAAAGATGCTTGGCCTTTGATACATCTTGCCAAGAAGGCATGGGGACTACAGCAACGAGAGGTTCTGGAGCAGAAAGAGCAGTGATCTTTTTTAGGATGTCTTGTGTAACGAGGTATCTTTCTTTGCTAGGAAGAAAGCGTGCGGCTTCTTCGTCCGAAGAGAGCAAGATTTCAATAGGATAGTCTTTACTCCAATCAGCGAGGATTTTTTTCCCCATGACAACGACTTTTTTTTCTCCGTAGCGAAAGGCTTTATCCTCACGCAATTTAAGGAAATATTTCACAAAGGGGTGGTGTAGACTACGGATAAATCGTGTTTCCATTGCTTGTTAGTTAGAAAAGTTTAGAAAAGAAATAAGATAATGACATATTCTTTTTTCCTAAGCAAGGCCTTTTGGCAAAGGCGTCAAGGGAGAACATGAGAAAGAAACACCGTAGCACATGGAAGTTGGTCCTTCTTGTCCTTTGGCCCATGTTTCTTTTTGGAATGGGGCTGGTGTGTTGTAAAAGTCCGGAAGGATTTAACGAAGGGAAAATTCGATCCGATTTTGCGTTTGTAAAAGAGGAAAAGGCTAGCGAACCCTCTGAAGGAGACTTGCAAAACATAACAGGTATTCTATCTCAGGAGTTTCAATATCTAGGTAGTGGAGCGCAGTGTTATGCTTTTATCTCTTCTGATAACGAATATGTGATTAAATTCTTTAAAATGAGACATCTGACTCCCAAGTATTGGCTCAGTTACATACCTATTCCTTGGCTAGAAAAATATCGATTTGAAAAAATAGACCATAGAGAAAGGAAAAGGCAAGAGACCTTTGATAGTTTTAAGATAGCGTTTGAAGAACTCAAAGAGCAGACTGGGCTTGTCTATATCCATCTACAAAAAACCCGCTTCTACCCAGGTAGAATCACCGTTGTAGACAAGACAGGGAAAAAACATATTTTTTCTTTGAAAGGAGTTCCCTTTATTTTGCAAAAAAAAGCTACGATGATTTACTCCCACATCACGGAACTTATGAATAAGGGGGATACGGCAGGTTCATTAGATGCTCTTTCCTCTGTCCTTTATCTTGTTAAGCAGCGTTGTGAAAAGGGGTTTGCCGATAGAGATGGAGGCGTTAGTGCCAACTATGGATTTATTGATGGGCATCCTGTTCATATAGATATAGGAAGGATCGTGAGAGATGAAAGTATCAAGGATCCATCCAACTATTTAATGGAGGTAATCCGTGTGAGTAAGAAAATCGATTTCTGGCTGCAGAGAGCCTATCCTCAGCTTTGTCCTTTGTTTCAAGAAGAGGTGCAAAAGATTGTATCCGGAACCGATGAGGTTGCGTCATTCTAAAGGAGCATTTTCTTCTGATAGCTGCTCGACTCTTTGTT
>JAHFTP010000190.1 GCA_023265495.1 Chlamydiota bacterium | reverse complement strand
ACAGGCCCGGAGTCCCTCCATCACTGATCACTGCTAGGGATAAACCATTTTTTAGATCGGAGAGGATTTTTTCGCTCTGCCCTTTTTCGTTGAACTTGTGAAAACTAAGTAGTCTTTTTTTTATCTTGTAGTGGCTCAGTAAAATACTGCTTCTTCTTGTGTCTTCACAAAGAATATAATCACATAAAGAGAGCGTCTCTACAGCCCTAAAGGTGATGTCTTTGAGATTGCCTATAGGTGTAGAAATAAGATAAAGCACGTTGTTTATAAGGAGTTAAAGGTGGCACCCAGATTTGAACTGGGGAATGGAAGCTTTGCAGGCTTCTGCCTTACCACTTGGCGATGCCACCTAATTATTACGGCCAAAATTATGCTTCACTTAAGGTAATGAAGTCAATCTAAATTTGGGAAACCATTAGGCAATGGCTTGGCCTGCATGACTAAAATTCAGGACACGGACAGTTTGGATCTGTTGCTCGGCTTCTCCGGCATAGATGAGAAACGCCTGAGAAGCTCTTCCCTTAGCAATAGATTGGAAATAACAAAGGTTTTTTACAAACTCTGAGTGATAGGTTTTTGAGGACTTGATTTCTATTGGGACAAGATCGTGTCCTTTTTTGTAAATGACATCGACCTCATTCTTTTGGATGTCTCGGTAGTAATATAGAGAAGGGTCGAGTCCCTGGTTCAGCCGGTGTTTCCTTAGCTCTAAAACAATGGCATTTTCAAACAGATTTCCCCTTAGAGGATCTCGGCTCAGCTGCATTTCGTTTTGAATACCTAATAGATAAGCTGTCAAGCCAACGTCATTAAAATAGAGCTTGGGCGACTTGATTACCCGTTTACCAAAATTTTCGAAATAGGGAGGAAGCCGAAACACGATAAACGATGCTTCAAGAATGGAGATCCACTCTTTGACCGTATGGGAGGAGATGCCAATTTCTCCGCCAATCTCTTCCATATTGATAATCTGCCCAATCCGTCCTGCAAGAATTTGAACGAATCGATTAAATTGCATCAGATCTTTGACCTGAATTAATTGGCGAAGGTCTCTCTCTACATAAGTTTGGAAATAATTCCGATAGGCTTTCGTAGGATCAAGGTGATCTTTATAGATGCGGGGATATCCGCCTTTGAGGAGCCACTCGTCAACCGTGAGATCGAAGCCGGCCGCTTTCAATTCAGCTAAATTCATAGGTAGCAAGGAGAGAATAGCAGTCCTGCCTGCTAGAGACTGAGAAACTGCTTCCTGAAGTTCGAGCTGGTGGCTGCCTGTGAGGATGAACATTCCTTTTTGATCTCTTTGATCAACAAGAGGTTGGATATAGGAAAGAAGCTCAGGAGCTCGCTGTATCTCATCGAGAATTGCTCCATCGGGAAACTGTTCTAGAAACCCCCTCGGATCATCGAGCGCCATTGCGCGGATATCGGGGAATTCGAGGTTGGCATATTTTTTTTCGGGAAAAACATGCTGCACCATAGTCGTTTTACCCGATTGACGAGGTCCTATCACTGTAACAACCGGATACTCAGTTGCAAGTTGCTTAAGCTCAGACTCTATTTCTCTTTTATACATGGGCTTTACTTTTTTGAAGTTCAACTTCATTTTAGTCAGAAATAGTTGTTTTTGTAAAGTCTGTTCCATGTGCAGTTTTTTTCACAGTAGCAGTTTTCAAAATATTCACAATTTTATTCTGTTATAACATGTTGTGTTTAAAAGCGATGAATCAATTATTGACTAGCAATTTTTAATGGGTAATAATGTATGCTAAATTAAATATGTATGGACATCTTGATCCATGAGTAAATGGTTCATTTCCGACACCCACTTCTTCCATGCAAATATCATTGACTACACCGGACGGCCCTTTCAATCTGTCGATGAGATGAACGAGCATCTAATTGAGAACTGGAATGCTTGTATTGAGTCTCAAGACACCGTTTTTTTCCTCGGTGATTTTGGGTTAGGTACTACAGATGTTCTTGCAGGTATTTGCGCGCGGCTTCAGGGGACTAAGATTTGCATCCGAGGAAATCATGATGGCACCGCTGCAAAAATGCATAAGATTGGATTTGCGCTTGTTTTAGAGTCGGCTTTTATCAAGGTTGGCCGCCATCTTGTAGAACTCATTCATATCCCTATCCAAAGAGATTTGCCTCATTTTCAACTTCATGGCCATGTGCATGAAAAGCGACCCAATAAGATCATCAACCGTCAGCTCAATCTTTGCGTTGAGGTATGGGATTACAAGCCTGTCTCAGAAAAAGTAATCGTCTCTTTGCTTGATCGCGGAGATCCGCTCACAAAAATTCCTTCCTAAATTCGCAACCAAAGGGAAAAACTATGAAAGGAAAATCTTTTTCTCATTTTATGCAGGCAGTAGGCTTGCAAAGCTGTATTTCTACTCTGATACAAGGTGTAGAAGTAGATAGTAGAAAGGTAGAAAAGGATTTTGTGTTTTTTGCGCTCAAAGGAGCCAAGGTAGATGGCCACGACTATTTAGAGGATGTAGCAAAGAAAGGGGCAATAGCTGCGTTTGTATCTAAAGAATATAAGGGAGAAGTGCAAGGCCTTCCATTATTTCCTGTCGATGATGTGCTAGATACTTTGCAAAGAGCGGCAAAGAGTCGTATCAAAGAGAGCAGGGCAAAGATAGTAGCTATCACAGGGTCTGTAGGAAAGACGACCACAAAAGAGTATGTAGCCACATTGCTTTCCGCTAAATTTTCTGTGATGAGAACACCGGGTAATGCGAATTCACAAATTGGACTCTCTCTTAGCCTTGTTAATGCAGAAGATTTGGATAAGGACTTTCTTGTGTTAGAAATGGGGATGACGGAAGAACATGGCATTGAAAAGCTCGTTACAATAGCCCCTCCCGATTATGCTCTGATTACGAAGGTAGCTCCTGCCCATATTGGCAATTTTTTTGATGGACTCGAAGGAATTGCGAGGGCAAAAGCAGAAATCATGAACAGCCCTAATACTGTATGCACTTTAATCAACGCAGGAGCAAAAGCCTTCTCTGCCATACAAAAACAGACTTCTTGTGCCAAGCTCTTCTTTTCCTTACATAAAGAAGACCTCTCTGAGTACTCATTGCAAAAAGAAAAGGGGAAATACTTCTTGCAAAAAGGCAAAGAAAAAAGTCCTCTTTTTGCTTTGCCTTTTGCTGAAAGCCACTTGCAAGAGAATTTTCTTGCAGCAGCCTCTCTTGCCCAAATAGTAGGTCTATCTTGGGAAGAGATCATCAGTCAAATCCCTTTGCTTTCTTCTTGCAAGAATCGATTTGAGAAAATAGAGAGAAATCAGATCCTCTATATTAATGATACGTATAATGCCAATACGGAATCTGTAAAGGCAGCGCTGACAAATCTTCCCAAGCCTAAAAAGGGAAGTAAAGTCATTGCCGTACTCGGCGATATGTCTGCAGATCTCGGGTATTTTTCTAAAGAAGGGCATGAAGAAATAG